>JAEXSY010000485.1 GCA_023440105.1 Bacillota bacterium | reverse complement strand
CTGAATACCTCCGTCGAAGGTCCCCGCTAATATTCCTTCAAGACTTTCATGTATAATCTGTTTATTACCAACCTTTTCTCCTGCCAGATAGGTTTTGTAGAAGTCCATTACAAATACTAAGAATACCGGCGAGTCCTTAACATAGGGCTGATTTCCCACAAGCTCTGCTAATCTTTCCTTTTTAGCTTGATCTCTAACAACTATTATGCTGGTATGCTGAGCGTTAATGGAATTAGGCATCCTCTGAACTCCTGCAATTATTGCATCTAGAATTTCCTCCGGCACCTCTTGATCCTTAAATTTTCTTATACATTTATGATTGTTAACAACATTTACTACTTCATTCATTAAAGAACACCCCTTTATATTAGTGTACATCTATTATTATGCACATATTAATATAAAGAGGTGATTAAGAATTAAACAACATTATGTAAAAAAATCATTAATTATCTTTGGTCTAATATATCCTGAGGAAGCTCCTTTAAGGATAGCCTTAAAAGCCCTGAAGCCTTTATGCCTTGAGAAGCTGAGGTGTTTATTATCTGTTTCCACCTTTTACTCCCTCTGACACCAGTGAATAGACCATCCATGTGCTTTATTGCCATATAGGAATTTTCTCCCGAAGCCTCACAGCTCTCCACATAAGGGATGTACTCTTCTATAATCTCCCTCCTACTTATGTCATTGAAGCTTCCATCCTCATAGAGGGCATCCACTCCTCTGAGTAAAAAAGGATTATCCTTGGCGAGCCTTCCTATCATAACTCCATCCAAAAGAGCCATTTGGACCTTCATGGCTTCTAGGTTTTTGAAGCCTCCATTGATTTCTATATTTAGATCTGGATGCTCATCCTTGAGTCTATACACCTCTTCATAGCGGAGAGGAGGAATATCTCTATTTTCCTTAGGGCTTAAGCCTTCTAATATTGCTATTCTGGCATGGATTATGTAGCTATCTGGCCCCGCTTCATCAACTATAGAGACAAAGTTATCCATGTCTTCATAGGTATCCAGCAATGTCCTCTTAAAGGAAGCTGGCAGGATGTTTCTTCCCTCAATTCCGATCCTATGCTTTACGGTAACAGGCTTATCAGTAAATTCCTTGATGGTTTTAATCATGTCTCTCACCAGCTCTGGGTAGGCCATGAGACAAGCCCCCATAAGATTTCCAGAAACCCTATCTGATGGACAACCAGCATTTAAGTTTATTTCGTCATAATTCCACTTATTGATAATGGGCATAGCTCTCTTTATCTGCTCCACATTGCTAGCAGCTATTTGAAGAGCAACGGGATGCTCTATTTCATTAAAATCTAAAAGCCTATGGGAATCCCCATGAAATATACCTTCGCAGGTGAGCATTTCTGTATACAAAAGAGCTTTTTTAGTTATAAGCCTCATAAAATATCTAAAATGCTTATCGGTGACATCTATCATTGGTGCTATGCTGACCCTTGGAGCATCATTCGGTTTTTTCATAGGTTTTAGTACACTTCCTTATCTTAATTTATCCTTTAAGAGTAATAATACACAAAAAACTTTTAAAAGCAAAGGGAATAAACTTATAATTTAGATAAAACCCATAATAAATAATGATAGTAGAAACTTCTAGAGGAAAGAGGGAATAATTTAATGAAGGAATTTTATGAAAGAGTATATGAGATAGCAGCACAGATACCTAAGGGTAAGGTTGCGACTTATGGAGACATAGCAAGAGCTATAGGCTCTCCGAAAAGCGCAAGAATTGTAGGCTATGCTATGAGAAGTATTCCTGAGGGTAGGAAGGTCCCTGCCCATAGAGTAGTTAATCGGTTAGGGGAAATGGCTCCTTCACATGTTTTTGGTTCCCAGGAGCTTCAGAGAGAGATATTGGAGAGTGAAGGAGTTATATTTAAGGAAGATGGAACTATAGATATGGAAAAATGTCGATGGAATATGAAATAATAATTTAATTATAATATTTGTAATTAGATGAATTTATTGTATAATAGGAAGTGAAAAGTGACAATAATAGACGGGAATTGTTACATACACCTAAGGAGAATAAAAATATGAGGTGTGAATATGAATAAACGTAAGATACTTATGTGCTTTTTTATGGCCTTGGCTACTGTTCTGGGTATCTATGCTCAAGGAATTTCTTATTATATTAGTACTAATATCATTTCTTTATCTCCAGTAATCTTTTTATCAGTTATTACATTTATTTCAATAGGATTATATATTTTAGTGCCCATAATCGGTAAAGTTTCAAATAATGAGAAGCAGTTTGCTCTTTGTGTCACTGTTAATAATATTATAGGAATTCCAGTGTCTATATATTCTTTATTTGTGCTTATTATGTGGTGGGGCTAAGTAATGGTTTCTTGAAAGCTTATTTCAAGAAACCTTTTTGTATTGTTTACTATTTAACCTAACCGTTGTAAAACTTGCTAGTAAAACTGCAAAGATGATGCTATTTATTCAATAAAAGTTGAAATTCCTACCAAAAACATAAATCGTTTTTGGAATTATTGACAATAATAACCTAGGCTATTAATATGATGTTGTAGTGTAAATATTTACATACCAGGAGGTATATTAAATGAGCGGTTATGTTCTTGATTCAGCGGCTTATATTGAAAACGTATTAGAAACGGTTAAAAAGAGAAATGGTGGGGAGCCTGAATTTATACAGGCAGTTGAAGAAGTATTACCTTCTTTAAAGCCGGTACTAGACAAACATCCAGAATACATCGAATCCAATTTGCTTGAAAGGTTCTGTGAGCCAGAAAGACAGATAATGTTTAAGGTTGCCTGGACAGATGATAATGGTAAGGTACATGTAAATAGAGGTTTTAGAGTGCAGTTTAATGGAGCTATAGGACCTTATAAGGGAGGACTTAGATTCCATCCTTCCGTATATATCGGAATAATGAAATTCTTAGGTTTTGAACAGATTCTAAAAAATTCCCTTACTGGTCTTCCTATAGGTGGAGGCAAGGGTGGTTCAGACTTCGATCCAAGAGGAAGGTCTGATAGAGAAATAATGAGATTCTGTCAGAGCTATATGACAGAATTGTACAGGCATATAGGTCCTGATGTAGACGTACCTGCAGGAGATATTGGTGTTGGAGCAAGAGAAATTGGTTACCTTTATGGACAGTACAGAAGAATCAGAGGAGCCTTTGAAAATGGAGTTTTAACTGGTAAGGGCTTATCCTATGGTGGAAGCTTAATAAGACCAGAGGCGACAGGCTTTGGTATAGTTTATTTCTGTAATGAAATGCTGAAGCATGAAAATGATTCCTTTGAAGGCAAGACTGTAGCTATCTCTGGCTTTGGTAATGTATCCTGGGGTGTATGCAGAAAGGTTGAAGAGCTTGGAGGAAAGGTAGTAACCCTTTCAGGTCCAGATGGATATATTTATGATCCAGATGGAGTAGTTGGAGATAAGATAAATTACCTCGTAGAGATGAGAAACTCCGGAAGAGATAAGGTTCAGGATTATGCTGATAAGTATGGCGTTAAATTCTATAAAGGCGAAAAGCCATGGGGAGTTAAGGCTGATATAGTTATACCAAGTGCTACTCAAAATGATATACATTTAGAGCATGCACAGCAGATAGTTGCTAATGGTATTAAGTACGTTTGTGAGGGTGCTAACATGCCTTGCACCAATGAAGCAGTTCAGTACCTACAGGCACAAGGAGTTATAGTAGGACCTGCTAAGGCTGCAAATGCTGGTGGAGTTGCCACTTCAGCTCTTGAGATGGCACAAAACAGTGCAAGACTTTCCTGGAGTGAAAAGGAAGTGGATGATAAGCTTAAGGATATAATGGTTAATATCTACAAGAACTCTGTTAAGGCTTCTGAGAACTATGGCTTTGGCTATAACCTGGTAGCTGGTGCTAATATTGCTGGCTTTGTTAAGGTAGCAGAAGCAATGCACGCTCAGGGAATAGTATAAGCCTTAAAAGTTTATTATATATTTGGAGGACAGGATTATGATATCAGAGAAGATGAAGGCTCTAACGGGGAACAATTCAGCTATCCGTGCTATGTTTGAAGAAGGAAGCAGGCTTAAGGCTATATACGGACCGGATAAGGTTTATGATTTTAGTCTTGGTAATCCTAATCTTCCTGCACCTCCAGAGGTAAAAGAGGCAATAATTGATATTATAAATAATGAGGATACAGTGCTTGTCCATGGATACATGAACAATGCGGGTTTCCCTGAGGTAAGAGAAGCTATTGCCAGCTCTCTTAACCGTCGCTTTGATACAAGCTTTACGGAAAATAATATTATCATGACTGTAGGAGCTGCCAGCGGTCTCAATGTTGCCTTGAAGGTTCTCCTCAACCCTGAGGATGAGGTTATAACCTTTGCCCCATATTTTGTAGAGTATGGCTCTTATGTGAGGAATTATGATGGTAAGCTGGTGGTAGTTTCCCCTGATACAGAAACCTTCCAGCCAAACCTTCAGGAGCTTGAGGAGAAGATTACAGAGAGAACTAGAGCTGTGATAATCAACTCTCCTCATAATCCTACAGGAGTTGTATACTCAGAGGAAACTATTATAGGAATTTCAGATATTCTAAGAAGAAAGCAGAAGGAGTTTAATACTCAAATAGTCTTGATTTCCGATGAACCTTATAGGGAATTAGCCTATGATGAAGTTTTTGTTCCTTATGTTACGAAGTATTATGAGAACACTATAGTAGGCTATTCCTACAGCAAGTCCCTATCTCTTCCGGGAGAGCGCATTGGCTATCTTGTAATCCCAGATGAGCTGGAGGACAGTAAAACAGTAATTATGGCTGCTTCTATAGCCAACCGTGTATTAGGCTCAGTTAACGCCCCTTCTCTAATGCTGAGAGTTATAGGCCGCTGTGTTGATGCTAAGGTTGACTTAGGCTTTTATGAAAGGAACATGAAGTCCTTGTATAATGGCCTGGTAGGATGTGGCTTCCAATGTATACGTCCTCAAGGAGCCTTTTATCTTTGGGTCAAGTCCCCTGTAGAGGATGAAAAAGCCTTTTGTGAAGCAGCAAAGAAATATAACATTCTCATGGTCCCAGGCAGCTCCTTTGCCTGCCCAGGTTATGTGAGACTTGCTTACTGCGTAGCTCATGACACAATAATAAACTCTATTCCTGCCTTTAAAAAGTTAGCAGAGGAGTACTCTCTTAAGGGAGCTATGGCTGAGGTTAGATAATAAAATTAAAGTAATATATAACACCATTATTCTTTATAAAAGGATGATGGTGTTGTTTTTAGGTATGGCGGACTTTAATAGCTTGCAAAGCTTTGAATTGTAGTCTAGCAGGCCATCTTAATAAAAGTTGAAATATCGGTTTCAAGATAAATATAGAAAAATAGTAATATATTGTAAATATATTTTCAATAGCCTATAATTAAACTAGTGGACAATTTGCTGAGGAGTGATGATTATGGAAAGGGGATTCGATATCTTTTATATCGTTGTAGTTAGTATTGCATTAATACTTATTTTTTTAACGGTTTTTAGAAGAAAGAGAAGTGGAGAGCTTTTAGTTACCTTAGAAAAAAGTACAATAAAAGGGAGAAAAATAGAGATGACTTCTGCATTTGTATTTTTACCCATCTGGGTAGTATTGTTAATATATTCCATTAAAACTTCTAAAGGGAATGGGCTATCTCTTGGGGCATATATTTATAGTTGTATATTTTGGATATTGATGTGTGTTTTAAATATTACAAGAAAAGAAGGAACTTCAGAAATAAGAGAAAAGGGTCTGTATATTTATAATAGCTTTTATAGATACAGCAAGATGAATTCTTATACCTGGCTGGAAGGGGATGTACTCAGGGTTAATTATATAAATATTTTCCGGCAGGATGATTATGTGGAGTTAGAAATCAAGGATAAGGATACGGTTTTAAAGGCAGATGAGGTCTTGGGAAGGTATATTAATAAAAAGGTTTAGATGGAGGATATGGTCATGGAAATTGCTTATGGTATATTAATTACTATTGCTGTAGCTCAGCTCATAATGGCGGTTCTCGGAAAGAATGGTAGAGGAGAGCTTTTAGTAAGCCTAGGAAAGGGCGGAAAAAAGGCCAGAAGAAGAGAGAGAATATCATGGTTAATACTCTTAGTATGCTGGTTAGCACTGCTTATTCTAAACCTTATCCATTCTAAAGGAAATATAATTTCTATTGGAGCTCAAGGGTTTAATGCTATTCTTTGGATATGCTTATCTATAGTACAGCTTATAAGAAACTACGGCTCTTCAGAAATAAGGGAAAAGGGTATAACTCTTTATAATCAGTTTTATAAATATAGTAAGCTAAGCTCTTATCAGTGGCTTAATGACAATGTTTTAAGGATTAATTATAAGAATATTTTTAGGCAGGATGATTATTATGAAATAGAAATACAAGATAAAGAAACTGCCTTAAAGGCGGAAGAAGTACTAGCAAAATATATTAAGAAGGCTTAAGGATAAGGAGAAGATAATGGATAAATTTTATACGTTTATCGCTTCTGCTGTGTTGGGTTATATGCTTCGGAAAATTATCATTAGTATCCGTGGTGGAGAGTTTATTATGAGCCTTGGCAGGGGAGGAATAAGAGAAAGAAGATATCAAAGGATTGTTTGGTCATTAATTTTACTATTTTATATATTTGTATTTATCACTGAATTAAAGATGGAGGAAAGTTATCTTGCCTACATTACAAGTAAAGGGTTGATAAATATTACCTTGATATTATTTTTAGTATTAGAATTGATAAGAGGCTATGATCCTACAGAAATCAGAGAAAATGGTATATACTTCAATAATAGCCTCTATAAGTATAAAAAGATAACGGGGTATACCTGGTCAGAAGAAGATGTAATAAGGATTTATTATAAGAATATATTTAGACAGGATGATTTTATTGAAATAGAAATTAATGATAAGGATCTTGCCTTAGAGACAGAGGAAACCTTACAAAGATACGTTACAAGCAAGATTTAGGTCATTATTTATGTTTTAGAGGAGCGCTGTAAATGTCAATATAAAAATGATCAAAATGAGGAAAATAAAAATGTACAGTTTGCTCCAGTTAGTCCTCAGGCTGGCTGTCAAGGAAGGCTCTTTTCTCTCGCAGCCTGTATGACGGACCTTTGATTGAAATAACAGTTGAGTGGTGTAACAATCTGTCTAAAATGGCATTGGCAAGTATAGGTGAGCCAAATATTTCACCCCATTTTGAAAAGGGAGAATTAGTTGTTATAATGGTACAATGTTTTTCATAACGCCTGGCTATAAGTTGGAAAAAAAGATCAGCTGAATCTTGATCAATGGGCATATAGCCAATTTCATCAATAATCAGGACTTTATATCTGGCAAAGAATTTCATTCTGGATTCAAGTCTATTTTCATTGAGAGCTTTTTTTAGTTGGTTCATAAGCGACTCGAAGGACACAAAGTATGTGGAATATCTGCTCTTTGCACATTCTATTCCGATAGCAGTGGCCAGGTGAGTTTTTCCTACACCACTAGAACCAACAAACAGAATATTTTCGTTCTTTTCGATGAAGCGAAGCGAGGTAAAGTCAATTATCTCCTGCTTATTGATGCCAGGCTGAAAGGAAAAATCAAAATCATCTATTGTTTTGATAAAAGGAAAGTTTGCAACTTTTACGCAGGCATTAATTGCCCTGTACCTTTGATTCTCCAGTTCAATATGTATTAGCTCGGATAGTGCATCAGTTAGGGTCTTCTCACCTGAGTTTACAAGGTCAATATATGTGTCCAGATGCTCCTGCATCTTATGCATGCCTAGAGCATCCAAACCGTTGATAAGATTAGCATAATTGCTCATATATACCTCCTTTACAGGAAGTCGTCCATCTGCCTTAGATTAGCTTCGGCAATTCTGTCAGCGAGCTCCACATCCTTTATAGACAATGACATAAGCTCTCTATAGTGCTCTTTTTTATAGTTAAGCCTCTTTGGGGAAATGGTATGTACGGAAATTAAATCCATGTTATAATAAACTTGCAGCTTCCCATCGCACTGTTTCACAGAAACAGTCTTGCCGATATAGCTTGCAGGAACGGAATACCGGCATCCATTGTATACGAAGAGTGAATCCTTTTGAACTGTGATTTGGCGGTCGTGGCTCATATAAGGCTCTACAACTTTTCTGTCAGGAAGGTGCTTAAGGTATTCCTTTTCTTTTTGGAATAAAAGCAACGGAGGAACATTTGTTGCCTGACAGATTTGTTCGTTTACCTTCCTGTTGATTTTTGCAAGGATATCAATTAAATCGGATTCTGTTTCAAACTCACCTTCGTATGGACGAAGCCAATCTATGAATTTGTTAGCTGACTCAACCTTGCCCTTTGTACAAGGGCATCGCGGCTTTGCAAGCCTTATTCTGAAATCAAAATCCTTGGCGAAGGCACGCATTTTAACATTTATATTTCTGCGTCCATCCTTAAGATCCACGATAGAAGCCATGTTGTCAAAGAGTATCTCCTTAGGTACTCCACCCGTAGCAATAAAAGAAGCAATAAGGCAGTCAAACACATCCTGTCTTGTTTTTGTAGTCTTATAGGTAAAGTGGCAGTATCTAGAATGCCCCAGTTTATAGTTAAATACTTGAAATATGAAGATTTCGCCAAAGCGATTAGCGAGTGTTATGTCTTCCTTCCAGTCGACCTGGGCCTGATAACCTGGTGATGTTTCAAATCGAGGATGCCCCTTATTTGACTTTTTAGGAGCAAGTCCCTTTCTTGCTATATATTTGTTGAAGTTTGAGTAGGTCCCGATATTTGGATCTTTGGTGCTTAAAATGAATTCATAAACTGCACGTGATGTGGTTCCTTTGATTAATAGTTTTGTCCTTATAAGGTCGTAATGCTTGTCTAATTTGCTTGGTTTATTTCGGTTAGCAGGCTTGCCTTCGTACCCGTCATAATACTTCTTGACAGTCCTACGATCGTAACCGTACTCCCTGCCAAGCTCAGAAAAGTTTGGCTTTATTTTGCTCAAGGATAGAATCCTTAACTGCGTAAGCAATGCGTTATCCATGGAAATACACCCCCATGTATAAGATAACACATGGCTTAGCATTGTACATTTTTATATTCCACTAAATGTACATTCTTATAATATCATTTACAAGCGCTGATAATGAATTTATACTATATTATATTAACTATCCTTTGGGTAGTATTGTTATCTTATAGCATTATAGATTTGATTTTTCCTCATATTCTCAAAGGAAGAGTTATACTGAGGGTTCAGAATGAAGAATTAGGACGGAGAATCTGGAGAAGCCTCTTCTGGGTGTTTTTTCTAGTAATCAATGCACTGATTATACCTGATTTTAATATAAACATATACTCTATATTTACTATAGTTTTTTGTATATTACAGATAATTAGAGAAAACAGACTTATAGAAATAAGAGAAAAGGGAATGTATTTTAACTTTAACTTTTATAAATTTAAGAAGATGCTATCTTACACCTGGAAGAGTAAGAATTTATTAGAGCTTCATTTAAAGAATAATATTGCTTACTGTAATCTTGAGGTTAAGGATGATGATATGGCTTTAAAGGTAGATGAGGTACTGCATAGGTATGTTAAGCAGGAGTAACTCTTTTATTACAGGTTAAGAAATCTATTATCGGAGAGGTAGGCTATGGTTATAATTTATATTTTGATATTTATTATACTGATTATGTTTATAGATATATTTTTCCCAAGGGTATCTAAAGGCAGGCTTATAGTAAAAATAAATAGACTACGGGTAAAGAATAAATTATTTGTTTCTATTATATGGGCATTTCTAATGATAGGTTGGGGTGCTTCTTATATTACAGATATTGCTAGGCATAATGAGAACAATCTCTATACCATAAATGAATTTTCTATATACTGGGTGATTTTTTGCTTTTTTCATGCTATTAGAGGCTTTATACCTATTGAAATAAGAGAAAAGGGTATAATCGTTCATGACGGATTCTTTTATAAATTCAAGAAAATAAACTTTTATACCTTTAAATCACCATATATAATTACATTTAATTATAAAAGCCTGTTTAAGGACAATGACGATTATGACCTTGAGTTTAAGAATGAAGAAGATGCTATGAGGTTTGACCAGGCTTTAGAGAGGTATGTTAAAAGAGTATGACTAGATCAATGATGCTTTTAATGGTTATCTATATAATAGGTGTTATTTGTGTATGTGCTATATTAGCAGAAATGCTTATTGGTGGTAACAAGGTTATAAATCCAGAAGCTATGCTGCCCTTTACCTACTTTGAGAGCGGTACCGTTAAATTAGCAATGGGTGCTGTGCCTATGTGTGTTGTTAGTTATTTGCTGTTCATGCAGTTTAAAAATAAAAAGAGATTTCTACTACTTATTCCAGGAATAATTACTGCCGTTAATTTTATTTATTGGAGTGGGATTATGGCAATAGGCTATATAAATATGTTATTTCATTTTTGATAGGATAAATTAATAATTCTAAACTCTTGGGGGACATGCTGTGGATATAATGATGATTTCACCTTTTATTTTTATATTTATATTATTAATTGTTAATCTAAATATAATTTTTCCAAAGGTATTTACGGGAAATGTTGTAATGGGGGGAAGAAAGCCAAAGATAAAGGAAAGATTAGGCCCCACTATTATGTGGGGAATATCAATAGTGTTTTTTAGTGTTTTTGCTATAATTTATATTATGATGTATATGGAGAAGAATCCTTATCCTGAAAATGATTATTATATATTTCAGTTACTTATATGTGCATTTTGGCTGATTAACAGTATTATGCAGATTATTAGGGGCTTCAAGCCTATAGAAATAAGAGAGAAGGGTGTATTCACTGAAAATGGTATCTTAATTAAGTTTAAGAATATATACTCTTATACATGGAAGTCACCAGATTTACTGGAGTTTGATAGCAAGAGAATATTTAAATTTGGTGATGACTATCAATTAAAATTTAAGGATCAGGAAGAAGCCGTAAAGTTCGATGAGATACTTCAGAAGTATGTCAAAAAGATCTAAACCAAGTATCAAGCCTTCATAAAGAGGCTTGTATTTTTTTACAAGTGACACAAGTTCAATTTGAAATTAAAACCCTCCTTTGGTATCATAAATTATATATTATATCTTGCAGAATAAAAGATTGGAGCCTTACGCCATGGCAATATTAAAGAAGCAATCCTTAGTGGATCAATTATATGAAGAGCTGAGAAATGAAATAATAAATTTAAAATATCCTTTAGGTGAAAAGCTGGTAGCCAGTGATTTAGAGAAGAAGTATCAGGTGAGTAGCACCCCTGTGAGGGAAGCATTAAACAGGCTTCAGAGGGAAGGCCTTGTGGAGTATGAAAATAATATAGGGGCGAAGATAATTACCATTGAAGAAAAGGATGTTTATGAGATACAGGAGCTTGCCATGACCCTTCATAAGGCAGCTATACGCTTTTCTATGGAAAAGAGTGATCATAGAAAAATCGCAGAAGAGGTGGACAAGTATATAGGGGAATATGAAGAGGCTAAGTCTCCGAGAGAGAGAACTATGTGCGTTCATAGATTGATAGGTGTATTCTATAAGTATTCAGGGAACCGTCGTTTGGATATGAATATGGGGATTCTTAAGGGACAGCAGCTTATCTTGAGAAATTTATATAACAATGCTGTGGGTCTTAAGGTATCCTCATCAGAATATTATAAAAGAATGAAGCAGGAGATATTAAAGGGGAATACAGAAGGGGTCATTAAAGCTTTAGAAGAGGATGGAGAAAGTGCAATCCCTGTGATCCTTAATGTAATAAATAATAAAGCCTTTTAGAAGTAATGGAACACTTCTAAAAGGCTTTTTAACTTTACTTTACTATCTTCTTAACCCAGGTTCTTTTCTGCTGCTTCTGCATCAGCTTTAGTTTCATGAAGAACACCCTTAGGATGATTTGGAGGAGCATAAATAGAATAAAGCTTAAGAGGTTCAACCCCTGTATTGGTAATATTGTGCCAGGTTCCTGCGGGTACCATAATAGCAGAGTCTTCATTTATATTTCTTTTATATGGAAGATTGTTTTTGCTGTTTCCCATTTCAGTTATTCCCTGCCCCTGCTCAACTCTTAAGAACTGGTCAACGTTTGGATGCATTTCTACACCTATATCTTCACCAGGCATCAAGCTCATCAGAGTAACCTGAAGATGGTTTCCAGTCCATAAGCCTAAGCGGAAGTTTTCATTTCTATTAGTAGCATCATGAATATCTAAGGCAGTAGGATTAGGGCCATAGTCCTTTAATTCCATCTCCTGCTGATGCATTGGAGAGGGCATGTTATTATTCATGCGATAATTATATGAATTATAAGTAGGAACATAATAGCAGGGAATTGGATAAACTCCATAGAAGCTCTGATATTGATTACTCCTATATAAATCATTATAACCATATTCTACTGGTGGGTTAAAGGGATAGAAGTATGGATTGTTGTTATAACCTTGATACATATAAAGTTCCTTTCACCATGATATATTTTATATTATGATGATAATCCTTAAATGGTACTCATTTATAGAAAGAGTGAAGATAATATAGTTAAAATTTAGGTATATTTCAATTATTTTCTTTGTTATGTTTTACCAGAATGTTATAATTGAAGAAGGGTATATATCTTGCAAGATATATCATACCTGATTGATTATATGGTTTTAATAGGAGGTTAGTGATGAGACGGTTAATGACAGGAAATGAAGCCTTGGCTAGGGGAGCCTGGGAATCAGGAGTGAGATTTGCTTCTGCCTACCCTGGCACGCCAAGCACAGGAATTTTAGAGAATATTAGTGAATATGAAGAGATTTATTCTGAGTGGGCACCTAATGAAAAGGTTGCCATGGAGGCTGCTGTAGGAGCTTCTATAGCAGGAGCCCGTTCCTTAGCTGCCATGAAGCACGTGGGAGTCAACGTAGCAGCAGACGCCCTGCTTACCTTTGCTTACACAGGGGTTACAGGAGGTATGGTACTGATTTCTGCCGATGATCCTGGCCTTCACTCCTCACAAAATGAACAGGATAACAGATATTATGCAAAGCTAGCAAAAATTGCAATGATTGAGCCCTCTGATTCTCAGGAAGCTAAGGATTATATGATAGCTGCCATGGAGATTAGTGAGAAATTTGATACTCCTGTGCTCATGAGGGTAACCACAAGAATCTGCCACAGCAAAACCTTGGTGAAGCTAGGAGAGAGAATAGAAGTTCCAATAGTACCCTATGAAAAGCAGAAGAAGTATGATCCAATACCTGCAGTATCTAAGATGCTTCACAAGAATATAGAAGAAAATAGATTAGTTAACCTTAGAAGATTTTCTAATGAAACCTCTCTTAATTCTATTGAGTGGAATGGGGACAGAAAGATAGGAATAATCTCCGCTGGAGTTGCTTATCAATATGCCAAAGAGGTCTTTGAGGATAGAGCTTCTTACCTTAAGATTGGCTTTAGCTATCCTCTACCCATGGAAAAGATAAAGGAATTCGCTTCTCAGGTAGAAACCCTCTATGTGATAGAAGAGCTGGAGCCCTTTATGGAGGAGCAGATCAAGGCTGCAGGGATAAGCTGCATTGGTAAGGATATGATTCCTCAGATATATGAGCTGAATCCAGATATACTGAAAAAGGTATTATTAGGAGAAGAAAATCCTGTAATAGAGTATGACGCTTCTGTGGTAGCAAACAGACCTCCTACTCTTTGCGCTGGATGTCCTCATAGAGGCTTCTTCTATGAGCTGGCAAAGAATAAGAATGCCTTTATATCCAGTGATATAGGCTGCTATGCCTTAAGTGGAATGGCACCCTTAAATGCTAAGGATACAGCACTATGCATGGGAGCAGGCTTTTCCATAGCTCATGGTGCACAGAAGGTTTTCAACATGGTTGGAAGCAATAAGAGGGCTGTAGGTGTTATGGGAGACTCAACCTTCTTCCACTCTGGTATGACAAGCCTCTTAGACTCTGTATATAACAAGAGCAATGTCCTTCAGGTTATATTAGATAACAGAATTACTGGAATGACTGGTCATCAGGAGAACCCTGGAACTGGCTATACCATCAAGGGTGAGGCTGCAAATGTAACGGATATTGCAGAGGTTTCTAAGGCTTTAGGAGTAAAGCATGTGAGAGTGGTAAATCCTTTGAAGCTTTCAGAGGTTAAGGAAGCAATTAAATGGGGTATGTCCTTTGATGAGCCAGCAGTGCTCATAACCAGGTGGCCTTGTGTGCTTAAAAAGTTTTCCTTAGAGGATAAAAAGGAATTTGGAGATTACATGAGCAAAAATGCCGTGGATCATGATAAATGCATAGGCTGTAGAGCCTGCATAAGAACAGGCTGCCCTGCCCTTTCCTATAATAAGGACACTAAAAAAGTGACCATAGATAGGAATCAGTGCGTTGCTTGCGATGTCTGTGCTCAAGTTTGTCCTAAGAAAGCTATAGACAGGGAGGTTGTTTTAAGTGTCAGAGGTTAAGAATATATTATTATGTGGAGTAGGTGGACAAGGAACTATCCTTGCCAGTAAGATATTATCTCACGCTTTAGTAGAAGCTGGCTATGATGTGAAAATGTCAGAAATCCATGGCATGTCACAAAGAGGTGGAAGTGTTACCACTCAGGTAAGATATGGAGACAAGGTATATTCACCTATAATCGGCAAGGGAGCTGCAGATATCCTCGTGGCCTTTGAATCTATGGAGGCCCTAAGATATTTAGGAGAGATAAACCCAAAGGGTAAGGTTGTAGTTAATGATTTTAAGATGCAGACTGCTACTACCATAACAGGACAGCAGGAGTATCCTGAGGATTCTGTGGAAAGGGTAAGGGCTTTGGCAGAGACAAAGGTATTAAATGCTGCTAAGCTTGCTGAGGATTTAGGTAGCCCAAGAGCTATGAATATAGTTCTTTTAGGAGCTCTTGTTAAGCTCATGAACCTTCAGGACCTTAACTGGGAGGAAGCTATTACAGCCTGTGTAAAGCCAGCCTTTGTGGAATTGAATAAAAAGGCTTTAGAAGCAGGGATGCAGGCTGTATAATATATTTACAATATATTCCTTAAGGTGGTTGTTCATGAATATCAATCATGAGAGACACCGGAAATATATGATTATGGAGATGATGTAATGGTTTATAATAGCTTTGAAGAGCTGATAAAAAAGGTTAAGGGCTATCCTGAGAGAAAAAGAATGGCTGTGGCTGTAGCAGAGGATAACCATACTCTAGAGGCAGTTATAAATGCCCGTGAGGAAGGGATTATTAGCCCTATACTAGTAGGTAATAAAGAAAAGATTAAGGAAGTACTTGAGGAAATGGGAGAAGAGGTTCCCTTAGAGGATATTTACGATGCAGAAAATGATGAGGAGGCCTGTACCCTTGCTGTAAGCCTTGTAAGAGAAGGAAAGGCAGATTTTCTTATGAAGGGAAAGGTGGATACTAAGGTTATCCTGAAGGCCGTGGTAAATAAGGAAACAGGCCTTGGCCTGGGCAGAACCATGTCTCACTTTACAATGTTTCAGGTTCCTACCTACCATAAGATATTAATAGCTGTAGATGGCGGTATGGTAACCTACCCTACCCTGGAGCAGAAAAAGGACATTATAACCAATACAGTAAACACACTTCTTGACATGGGATATACCTGTCCTAAGGTTGGAGTTCTTGCCTGTGTTGAAAAGGTAAACCCTAAAATGCCTGAGACGGTAGAAGCAGACGAGCTCCGTCAGATGAATGATCGAGGAGAGATAGAAAACTGTATAGTAGAAGGACCTATTTCCTATGACTGTGCTATTGATAAAGAAATAGCTGACTTTAAGGGCTATGAAAGCAGGATAGCAGGAGACGTGGATGTAATCGTAGCTCCCAATATCCATGCAGGAAATATCATGGGGAAAATGCTCATATGCACCTGTAAGGCAAAGATGGCAGGCTTTGTAGTAGGAGCAAAGTGCCCTGTGGTATTAACCTCTAGAGGCTCATCCCCAGAGGAAAAATATCTATCCATAGTGGTTTCAGCAGCAGCAGTGAAATAAAATATAGAACCAGCAATAATTTTCATAAATATTATTGCTGGTTCTATTTATTTTTCTAAAAGCCTTAGGGTTTTAATGATAAAAGAAGGGCTTCCGAAGAGAGTGAATCTTGCTTTTCCTTCTTTTTCTATATAGTCATAGGAATACTTTGCATAGCTATCATCTAAGTCAGTGTTATTTATTATTTCAACTAGTTTGTTGGCCATATCTATGGCAGCTTCCCTATTATCACAATAATAATCTACAATGTTACACACCTGGATGCTTCCTTTTATATCTGTATTAACTCCATCAATAAAATCAAGTACTTCTTGTCTTTTGTTATCATGAATAGCTTCTGTTACAGCCGAATTATTAAATAGCTTTTCAATGTTATCCATGGTAAATCTCCATTGACCACCGATTTTTTTACCTTCCAGACTGCCATTTTTTAAATAATTTCTAATAGTACGGCTTGTGAGACCCGTCATATTAGCAATATCTTCTACGGTATAGAGTTTTTCGAAATTATCCAATTAATACAACCTCCCTCCATATTTTCATTATATTTCATTAAATTTCATAAGTAAATACATATTTTCATATATTTTCATATTTTATTACATTGATAAATTATAAAAAAATTCTAATAGGCTTATTATTGTATAGACAAATTAGTTGGCATATAATTAACATAGTGGTATTTATTGGAGGAGGAGCTATTATGGCAGTAATGGATGTGAATTTTTATTCAAGTTGTCTTATGAGGAATGTTACCTATAGAGCTATAATTCCACTTTCTAGTGGAGTATTTCCCGGGGAAAAAGGGAGTGACAGAGAGGAATTTAAGACTCTCTATTTGCTTCATGGTATAATGGGAAATTATACTGATTGGACTTATTCATCAAGAGCAGTGCAGTTGGCTGAGAAGTTCAAAATTGCAATTATAATGCCTTCAGGAGATAACAGCTTTTATGTAGATAATGAAAAGAACCTGAGCTTTTATGGTGAATACATAGGGAGAGAGCTGGTAGAGGAGACAAGGAGGCTGCTTCCATTATCCAATAAAAGAGAGGATACCTTCATAGCAGGTCTCTCCATGGGAGGCTATGGTGCCCTGAGAAATGGTCTTAAGTATTCTGATACCTTCGGAGCTGTGGCGGGACTATCTTCAGCCTTTGCTGTAGGCATTGCTTCTGCACCCGATGATCCTTTGGTTCCATTTAGAAGAAGGAGCTATTTTGAAAGTATCTTTGGAGATTTATCTAAGCTTCCAGGAAGTGATAATGACCCTGAGGCTTTAATAGACAATATTTTAAAAGAAGGAAAAAAGCCTCCGAGATTGTTTATAGCCTGTGGTACTGAAGATTCTCTTTTAGAGTATAGCAGAGACTTTAGAGATTTTTTAATAGAGAGAAGCATAGAGCATACTTATCATGAGAGCAGAGGTGGACATGACTGGATCTTTTGGGATCACTACCTTGATAAGGTTATGAGGTGGCTTAGAAGAGGGTAAAACCATTAACAAAGCCTGCATACTTTCGTATGCAGGCTCTTTATAAAACATTACAAGTTACTTAAGAAAGAGATGGTTATCTTCTACTTCTTCTTTCTTCTTCTACAAGAGGTCTGTCTATTAGTGATGTGAAGAAGTATTCATGAGTATGCTCATTTACTTCTGTGCTAGTTCCGCATAAAACATGGATGTGTTTATTAGTATTCCCAATGAAAATAGCGGGACCTGTTCTTCCACCTATTTCATGGAAATGGTCAAAGGTATCTGTGTTAATATGATATGCATGCACGTGATTTCTTCCTCCATCAATTTCGATAGCGTTACTGGTTACACCAGCTACACGATGAACATGGCAAGGAATATTTCTTTCGTCAGAAGCTCTAACTAATCCAGTAAACTCATGGGTATGGTTATCCTGGTCTATATCCCTATCTCTGTCTCTATCTCTGTCGCTATTACAGTCTTCAAAAGTAGTGTCTGTATTGTCAACTGTATAATTTCTTCTAGTGCTCATTATTTTTTCCTCCTAGTGTAATCATAAGTTTTGGATAAATTACCTATCCCTTATATATACTATTCAGCTAGGGGAGGAAGGTGAAAGAAACTTCAGCTTTTGTAGCTTTATGTTTTTATTGTCTAGTATTTTTAACTTCAAAAGGATATATTATAATATACTATGTATGAATGTTATGAAAATTAAAGTTGTAGGGGGGATATATACCATGGCAAGCTACAAGGAGGTTACTTGTACTATAGCCTGTAATAAACTGAAAAGGAAGGTTCCATTTGCCTGGGACTTAAATATTTATCGTGGCTGTGAGCATGGCTGTAAATACTGCTATGCTATGTATTCCCATGGATATCTGGGCTCAGAGGAGTACTTTAAGGATATTTACGTTAAAACTAATATAGTAGAGAAGCTGGAAAGACAGCTCTCAAGTCCTTCCTGGAAGAGAGAGGTTGTTAATATTGGAGGGGTAACGGACAGCTATCAGCCCATAGAAGAAAAATATAAGCTTATGCCTGATATATTGAGACTTATGATAAAATATAAAACACCCTGCATTATTTCTACCAAGTCAGATTTGATTCTGAGAGACTATGATTTAATCGCAGAGCTTGCGGAAATAACCTATGTAAATGTAGCCGCAACGATAACCACTATGGATGAAGAGGTCAGAAGAAAAATAGAGCCTGGAGGAGAGGAATCTCTTAAGAGATTTAGGGTTCTTAAGGAGTTTTCTAAAACCAAGGCTTCTACAGGTCTTCACTTTATGCCTATAATCCCTTATTTAACCGATGGTCGTGATAATGTGGATGGCTTATACTCAAGTGCTAAGGACAGTCGGGTAGGCTATGTTCTTCCCGGTACTCTTTATTTAAGAGGGAAGACGAGAAATGTATTCTTTGACTTTATAAGAACGGAGTTTCCAGATTTATATGCTCCACTTCAGGTGTTATACAAAACTGGAGGAGCAGGAAAGGAATATAAGGATAAACTATATCTCATGGTAAATGAGATAAAGGCTAAATATAACCTTTCAGGAAGCTATTCAAGGATAATGAAGGAGAAACTAGCGAAAGCTAATGAGCAAATTTCATTTTTTACAGAGGAATAAAATATTTGTAATATATTTTTATTTCTTAAAATGATGCCAAAATATTCCTGTCACTTAACTATATTTATAAGAAAGGTGGTATATGACCTGAGGGTCAGTGGATTATGAATGATACGATAAAGCTTTTGCAGTCACATAGATCTATAAGAAGATATACAGATAAACCCATAGAGGAGGAAATGCTTCGGGAGATAATTAAGAGTGCTCAATGTGCCTCTACCTCCAGCTTTATACAGGCGTATAGCATTATTTCTGTAGAGAATAAAGAAAACAGAAAGAAAATATCAGAGCTTGGGGGTAAACAGGCTTATATAATGGAGTGTCCTGTGTTTTTAGTCTTTTGTGCAGACCTCAGCAGATTAAAAAGAGCCTGTGATAGCAATGGCCAGGAATTTGATGGAGGCTACACTGAAAGCTTCCTTGTGGCCACAGTAGATACTGCCTTAGCAGCTCAAAATGCTATGGTAGCTGCAGAATCCTTGGGTCTTGGTGGTGTATATATAGGAGGTATTAGAAATAACCCTGATAAGATAGCAGATATATTGAAGCTTCCTGAGAACTGCTACCCACTAGTAGGTATGTGCCTTGGCTATCCTGCGGATAATTCAGGTAAGAAGGAAAGGCTTCCCCTAGAGGTGGTATTTAAAAAGGATGAGTATATACCTTCACAGGAAGAGGAAAAGCTTTCGGAGTATGATGAAAGAATCAAGCTCTACTATGATACCAGAACCGGTGGTGCTCGCCAGGATAGCTGGAGCGGTCAGGTAGCTGAAAAGATTAAGGATAATAGAAGACCTCATATGAAGAAATTCCTAGAGGATAGGGGCTTTATCCTTAAATAATAACATAGTAACAATTAATCCACAGCGACACATAGATTATCTTTGTATCACTGTGGATTATTTTTGTTTTATTCCTCTTTTAGAAATGCATAAAATGCATCTTCTTCCTCTTGATTATCCTCCGAGATGGTGCCCACAGGAGCAGCATAGAAGATGAACTCTTCCTCTCCATCCAACTTAAACATCTCATTAGAAGCAGGTGTTTCCAGGGCTGCAATAGCACAGGTTCCAAAGTTTAAGGAGCTGCAGGCGATATACAGGTTTTGTGTAATATGTCCTGCATCGATTAAAGCAACTCTATGAGACCAGATTCCATATCTCCACTCTGCTCTGTAGGGTATTACGCTGTAATAAAAGACTACATTGGCTTTTTTAGCCCAATTTTGCTCACAGAGAGAAACAGATATATCCTGTGATATGTCTTCTTTTTCCTCAATAAGCTCCAAAGCATGTAAATCTGGCATGTAATGATAATATCCAGACTTCAAGTCTTCTACATTATTAACAGCAAGATAGCACTCAAATTCATGCCTTGCACCACCACAGGGTACGGTTCTAAGGGTAGCATAATTATTCCCCCTAATAGATTTAACACCCTGGGTAGCCCATAGAAGATAAGAAAGTGCAAGTAAGGTCATCTTTTCCCCGGTATAGACTCTGCTGCTCTTTCTTTTATACAGGATTTCCAGTATGTCCTTCTTTAAGGGTAGATCCCTATAATTATCAGGGAGCTTAAATATTTCCCCACCCATGGGCATCTTAAAGAGGGGAGGCTGAGGCTTTCTTAAGGTTTGGTCCGTCATATAGCCACCTTCTACCGGTACTTCCTCCATCTCCGAAGGCATTTTCATAAAGTTTCTCCCTGCCTTGATGATTTCTCTGATCTCATTATCTGTCATACTGATATTCCCCTTTCTTACCATATATAAATCTGCACAGGCTTATTTAAATTATTAAATTTGGACTATTTATAATCAATGTAGTATGGCAATCTTTCCTCTAGGCTACAGCCATCTAAAGAGTGCCAGCTTGTCCTATCAATCACATCATACAAGCTTTTTCCATGAAACACTTTAGCTTTTAGAATATCTTCTAATTCAGCATACGCATATCCTTGTGAGCCATCTTCCATTAGTCCATACCAATATATTTCTTTGTTAGGTTCATCTCTGTCTGGCATTTTACCGAGCCAGCAATCGTCGTATTCACTGTAATCATCAATAGAGAAGTTCATTTCGATGCAGGAATTGTTTTTTACTACATCACTATTTAAGATCATTACTAAATCCTGTAATTTCATTTTTGCCAAAATCCTCACTCCTAGGCGCATACCTTAATATGATATATACCCTTTAAATTATTTTGTCTTTATGAACTAATATAACTATATATTTTGCTCTAATAATAATATAACATTTTTTTCTAGAAACCGTATACATATATTAAATAATTACTATGGTTCTAGTAGTGGTTAGGCATAATTTTTAGAGCTCAGGTTTATTTTTTATATTTATGTGATATAATATTAATAAGAAATTTGAAAAGTAAAAATAGGGTGCTGCTAACACCCTATAATATACAATTCTAGTTGCTTAGGCAACTGGTATCACTAAAGTTATATAATAAAAAAACAGTAGCTCTCCAATTCGACCTGGGGCTACTATTTTTTTGACGTTTTATCAATAAGTAACACTATGAATGTTAGTAGTGCTAGTAAAAATAATCCCGCCTGAAATAGTAACATTAAAGTATCGTTACTCATGTGTATCACCTCCTTTCACAAGAAAGGTGAGATACCAGTAGCCCACATTTAACTATGAATTTGTACTTTAGAATTATACCATAATTATGTAGAATATATACATAAGAATAAATTGGAAAAGTACTAGGTAGAGGGAGGGAATAGTATGAATTTAGAGGATATAAGAGAATATTGTGCTGCAAAAAAGGGTAATAGTGAAACCTTTCCCTTTGATGAGGAAACGCTAGTTATAAGAGTGGTTTCTAAGATGTATCTTTTGACCAATATAAAAAGCCAGGAGCTTTCTATCAGTTTAAAATGTGATCCCTTTAGGGCTCAGGCCTTAAGATTAGATTATCCCTGTATAACACCTGGCTATCATTTAAATAAGAAGCATTGGATTACCATAGCTATAGATGGAACACTAACAGAAGAGATGATATATTCCCTAATAGATCATTCCTATGATTTAGTTTACAAGGGACTAAAGAAAGCAGAAAAACTACTTTTGGAAGAATGAAAACAAGAATATAGATTTTCATTATTTTCTCATTCACTCAATACATTAGCTGTTATCGCTGGATGTATTGAGTGATTTTTATAAATATAAAGAAAGGTTAATTTTGTCTATTGTTTTATGAAAAATTATGTGCTACAATCTTCTCTCAGTGATAAAATAAATCAATTGATAATAATTTTTGACAAAACCGTTAACTACACAAAGATAAAAATATACTTGTGAAAAGGAGTTTAAAAATGGCTAACGGCAACGCACTAAGATGGAAAGTAGTAATAGGAGGCATTATATGTCAGTTCTGTGCAGGTATGCTTTATAGCTGGAGCATATATGTAAATCCTTTGATTGAAGAATTTGGGTGGGCAAGAAGCAGTGTTTCACTGACCATGTCTATTACAACACTTCTAATACCAATTATAATGATTTTTGCAGGTAAGCTGCTACCAGAGCTAGGACCTACAAAGGTGGCTTTGATCGGTGCAGCTTTATTAACCTTAGGCTTGGTTGTTTCGGGCTTTGCAGCATCTCTTCCGGTTCTTTATTTAGGCTTTGGAGTTTTAGGTGGAGTGGGTGTAGGTTTTATTTATGGAGTACCAATTGCCACCTGTGTAAAGTGGTTTCCTGATAAAAAGGGCTTTATCTCAGGCTTAGCTGTGGCGGGCTTTGGATTAGGGTCAATTATTTTTGCGCCAATTTGTACAGCTCTTATAGCCTCAATAGGACCCAGTAGAACCTTCCTTGTTCAAGGAATTATTACTATTGTAGGGGTAGCTATAGGGGCACCCTTAATGAAGGCTGCACCTGATGGATATATTCCTGAGGGATGGACTCCACCGGTACCAAAAAAGGGAGCCTTGAGCACTCATGACTTTAAGTCCGGAGAGATGGTAAAGACAGTGCAGTACTGGTTCCTGCTTATAATGTATCTCTTTATAAACATGTCAGGTCTTATGGTTATTGGACATGCCTCTCCTATAAGCCAGCAGATAGCAGGCTTAACTCCCGTTGAAGCAGGGGCAATTGTTAGTGTATTGGCAATAGCTAATACCATAGGACGCTTTGTAGGGGGAGCTTCCTCTGATAAGCTGGGGGCCCAAAGGGTTGTAACAATAATTTATGCAATTAATACTGTGCTTCTTATATCCTTAAGATTCATGACAAGCTTTAGCCTTATTGCAATAGGTATAGGTGGACTAGCTGTTTGTTTTGGAGCTATGATGGGAGCCTATCCATCAATTGTTATGGATTATTTCGGTCCCAAGAATTACGGTACTAACTATGCTCTAATATTTCTTGCTTATGGCATTGGTGGCATCATCGGCCCACAAATTGCCGTTACCTCCGTTGCCAACACAAGCAGTTATACTATGGCCTTCATTATCATCGGTGTAGGCTGTGTTATTGGAGCCATAATGTCTATAAGCTCAAAACGTCCTGTATATAATAAAGAGAACGCTACAACTATAACTACATAATATAAATGATTTTTAGAGGCTCAGGATAAGTTATCCCTGAGCTTCTCTATTTTTACTAAGGAAAGTATAACAATATGAAAGTATCCAGGGAGGCAAGCATATTATAGGTTGATGAAGTATATTATATAAATGCTTATAGGAGGGCATATATGTATTATTACGAATATGTAGAGGTTCATATTTCAGGAATATTTATGGGAGGAAGGAGCCAGGAGCATAGAGAGATAATTAATAAATATTCCACTAAGGGCTTCAGGTACGTTGGATTTATTCCTACCAATATAGATTGCTATGGAAAAATTATAGATATAGAGCTGATTTTTGAAAAGGAAATAAAGGAAGAATAATAAGGGATAATGCATGAATAATATGATATCCTTTATATTAAGCTATGATAATAGCAGTACATAAAGGGTGTTTTTTATTGAAATTATTCCTTCTCTTTCATTGGAATTATTCCTTGTCTTTTATATAATGAAGAAAATGGCACAAAACACATTACCTTATAGATAAAAAATACTAATAAAAAAATTAATTATAGATTTATTACTACAGCACAATAAGAATAGGAGAGATTTCATTGAACATAACAATAATATCCGTAGGCAAGCTCAAAGAAAAGTATCTAAAGCTAGCCATAGAAGAATACAGCAAAAGACTCCAAAGATACTGTAAGCTTGACATCATAGAACTAAATGACGAAAAAACACCAGACAATGCCTCAGAAAAAGAAGAGGAACAGATCAAGGAGAAGGAAGGCAAGGCCATCCTAAAAGCCATTAAGGACAACTCCTACGTGATAGCTCTAGATCTCAAGGGAAAAATGCTCTCCTCAGAAGAATTTGCCTCCTTCATTCAGGATTCCACCGTAAGAGGCATCAGCAGCTTCACCTTCGTTATCGGTGGCTCCCTAGGTATTTCCCGGGAAGTATTGAATAGAGCTGATTATAAACTGTGCTTCTCAAAAATGACCTTCCCCCATCAGCTCTTCAGGGTTATGCTTCTGGAGCAGATTTACAGGGGCTACAGGATTATTAACGGTGAACCGTACCATAAGTAAGGTGACAGGCACATGAGTTATGAGTTGTTGGGTATAGAAAAAGATTCCTAGAAGTCAATTTTTTAAGTTGTAGCTTGTTTATAGGCATCCTTTACAATTTCGCATATGTAATATAGCTCATTTGTTGGAATTGTTATATTTAAGTTGTTAGTCAGCTCTTCAAGCGCCTTGTTGGTGATATTTACATATTTTTCGTTGTGCATAATGTAGCTAGACATTTCTTCCTGAGGTGTTAGGATAAAATCTTTAAGAAAAACTCTTTCTATAGCACTGGATAAATGAATGAAAATTTTAGTTATACTTGAGTTTGTTAAGGTTATTTCAAGCTCACTTTCGATAACCTTTATAAAACTAAATATTAATGGTTTTATCTTATATGCGGAGAATATAGTCAGGTATTTATCTACTGCATCACAAGTGATGTTTATGGCTATATCTTTTGTTAGTGTTGTAACTATTTTATTATCTGAATTACTGCTTTGCACTCCTATCAAAGCAAGAAGCTTATTAACACCATTATGTAGTACAATATCCTCCAATGATATAAATGGAATATCCTCTGATTCAGGATTTATGCTACCAACAATAGCTATAGCTTTTTTATCAATTGATGTTCTATGGATTATGTTTCTAATTTGAACTTTACTTTCTAGATTTAATGGTATTATTTCTATATCGTAAATATTGTATTCCTTTAATATATTCCTTAAGTTGTAAAGAAGATAGTTTGCTACACCCTCCCCTGAGTTACAAACTGTATAGATTAACCTCTTTTTATTTATTGAAAGATAATTTTCAATTTTTTTATTAAAGCTATAAGAGAGTTTATTATTCATTACTATTAAATCATGAAGTATATCATCCATGTCGCTCTTTAAGTAAATAGATTTTCTCACAGCTTCAATAACCAATAATATATTTATTGAATTAACAGTTACGATATTTATCCCTGTTTTCTCTTTTATCACTTCATCAAGAGTAGTTAAAGAGCCCATATCTGCAAATAATATTAACCCTCTTTTAAAGGTTCCAGGCTTTAATTTTTCTAGGAATAAAGGTAATATCTTACTTGTATCTTCACTAAGAGGCATATCAATAGATAAAGCAAAGTTAATACTAAGAAGCTCATTAGTAACATTTGCTATATTACTAGCTAAAGAATCTCCATGGGCAGCTATCATAATTCCTACTGAATCAAAGGCTTCCTTTGATTTTAAAGAATCTATTATAATCATTAAGTTGTGGAGCTCTTCAGTTGGACAGTAAATATTAAATTTATTTTCTAGTGTCTTAACAATTTTTTTGCAGACCGTTTGAACTTCTAAGGGAATATCTAATAAATCTATTGTTGTTGAAACCTTTCTAATATCTCCATTATAATCCTTTAAGTTTTTTAGATATAAAGCAAGTGCTGTGTAAGAGCTTCGATCTGTGATTAGATTCAACTCATCATATAGAATATCTGATAGGGTAGAGATTATTTCTGATGTTTCATCATCTAAAAAATCTGGATACATTTTTTGTAAGGTTAGATCCTTGGCAATTATTTGAGTATAATCAGAAAAGGTCTTTTTTATGTCTATATTATCTTCTCCTAAGATGTTTAATTGATTATAATAAAACTTTACAAAATCATAAGTTGGTGTGGGAGCCGTTTTGAATATTTCGTTTCTAGGTAAAAATACCCATTCATCTTTATCCAAAAGAAGTTCAACCTTTTGCCTAGTTGATACATCTATACTAGATAAAGTGTTATTAGTGTAAGTGGGTAAAGAATCCTCTGTTATATTAACCTTATCTAAGTTATTAATTCTGCTATCTAAATAAGACCTAGCAACAGATAGTTGAATATCACTTGCCAGCTGTCCTATATTTCCTAGTGGGTTATAAAACATTAAAGCTGATAGACAGGTTTTATCAACCTGTATAGGCATATTTATTTTTTTTGCTTCAGCAATATATAAATTGTTAATTAGCATTAGCTTTTCGCTTAGAGTTCGTTCCTTAAGATTAGGAATTCTTATAGATGATGGTATTCTTCTTAAAAATGTAGTGAGCAGCATAGAATTAGGATTCTCTGTTGTAGCTGCTATAATTAAAACCTTTGCAGTCCTTTCACAAGAAGTTTCTCCAAGCCTTCTAAATTTCTTCTTGTCAATATAAAGAAATAACATTTCTTGTCCTTCAGGAGGAAGCCTATGTATTTCATCTAAAAATAAAACCCCTCCATCAGCTTCTTCAATTAAGCCTTTTTTATCGCTATTTGCGCCTGTATAAGCTCCTTTAATAGTACCAAATAATTGAGAAACTAATAAGTTCGGATTATTTGCATAGTCGGCACAGTTGAATACTACAAAGGAGGAATCTTCCTTAAAAATCTTATTCTGTACACCATATTCATACATTAATTCTGCAAAGAGGCTTTTTCCAACGCCAGATTCACCAAGTAGTATAGTGTGAAGACCTTGTGGATAAAGTATTGAGGATTTTGCTAACTTTACTATATTGGATAGGCTATGATTTGAGCCGATTAGTTTGTTGAAGGGATCGAGGCTGTTATTAACGTGTTCTCTATAATCATCACAATGAAAAGCTGGCATTATATCAGATAGAGAAGAGCATTCAACTGAGTTATCAGGTATAGTTATTTGAAAGGTTTTTTC
>JAEXSY010000475.1 GCA_023440105.1 Bacillota bacterium | reverse complement strand
CCAATATAGCCATTTGTACTTTATTACTCTTTAGCTCTGTAAAAAGCTTATCAATATTCTTAGTTTCATGAACAAAATAAGGTTCTCGCATAAGTTCTCTAATATTTACTTTATCAAAGCCTTCTTTTCTTATACTCCTAAACAGATCCTTTACATATATAACACCTATAATATTATCTAAATAATCTTCATATACAGGAATTCTGGAAAATTGACTCTCCAGAAGAGTATCAACTATTTCTTCTGTAGTACTCTGAATATCTATCATAAATACTTCTCTTCTCGGTATCATAATCTGTCTTGCTAAAATATCGTCAAAATTAAATATACCTTCCAGCATGTTCTTTTCTTCAGTATTGATTACTCCCGTTTCTTCCCCAGCCTGAATTAAGGCTCTAATTTCTTCTTCCGTTACCCTCTCCTCTAGATTCTCTGAATCAAGCCCAAAGAGCCTTACCAAAAGATTAGTAGACCCTGATAGAATTTTGATAAAAGGAAGAGCAATCTTTGATATCCATACCACAGGTCTTATGGCTACCATAGCAATCTTATCTGCATTTCGTAGTGCAAGCCTCTTAGGGAAAAGCTCACCAAAAACCAAAGTGAAATATGATAGTATCAATGTTACTATAATTAAGGAAATTTGATAAGCATAAGGAACTTTCCCCTGCAAAACATCAGCTAGACGTCCAGCTATCCCTGTTGCTGCAGATGCACTGGAGAAAAAGCCTGCTAATGTAATTCCTACCTGTATAGTAGATAAAAGCTTTGTGGGTTCCTCAAGGACCTTCTGAAGCAGCTGTGCCTTCATATCTCCCTGAGCTGCAAGTATATTTACTCTATTATTATTTATTGACACAAAAGCCATTTCAGCTGCGGCAAAAAAAGCATTTACAAGAGTCAAAACTGCCACCAATATTAGCTGTGGTAATATACCTTCCAATTAGCAACACCTCACTACAATTATAAATATTTACTGTATAAAATCTATTATTTATAGGTGTATAAATTATATCATTTTTTATCCTTTAGGATGAAGCTTTTCCTTAAGATTAAGTGATTCTTAATCAATCATTCACAAGTATTAAATACTCAAAAGTTTCTTATTAGAATAAATATTTATAATAAGAATATGAGTAAAGCGTTTTATTTTCTAAGGTATTTATTATTTGTATTATTTAAATTAAAATGTACACTATGTAACTTATTTGTGAATCTTACAGCTTTTAATATAATGTTTTCTTGCATAGATTAAAATACTATGGTATAGTAAGTTGTTCAATAGTAAATAATATACATTATTAGTATTTGATAATAAAAAAGCGAGGTAGTAAATGAATTCAATGAAATTTTATGATTTAGGACTTAACAAGGATATACTAGCAGCCATCGATGATATGGGCTTTGAAGAGCCATCACAGATTCAAGGAGAGGTTATTCCTGTTATTTTAGAAGGTGTCGATGCTATCGGTCAGGCACAAACAGGTACCGGTAAGACTCTAGCCTTTGGTGCACCTATATTAAGCCAGCTTGACAGAAGGTCTTCAGGAGTGAAGGCAATAATCCTTACTCCTACAAGAGAACTTGCTATACAGGTTAATGACGAGCTTGCTCGTATAGCAAAGCATACTAGAATAAGATTACTTCCAGTTTATGGCGGACAACAAATTGATAGACAGATAAGAGCTTTGAGAAGCGGAATAGACATAGTAGTTGGAACTCCAGGAAGAATATTAGATCTGATAAGAAGAAATGTTCTTCATTTAGACAGTATAAAATTCTTGGTTCTTGATGAAGCTGATGAAATGCTAAATATGGGCTTTATTGACGATATCGAAGAAATAATTAAAAGCTCAAACAGTGATAGACAGACCCTTTTATTCTCTGCTACAATGCCTCAGGAAATAAGAAGACTTTCTAAGAGATATATGAAGGATAACACCAAGCACATATCTATAGTTAAGAGCACCATGACCGTTTCTACTATAGACCAATACTATTTTGAGATAAAGCATAAGGATAGATTCGAATCACTCTGCAGAATATTAGATGTTGATGAACCTTCCAGCGCCATTATCTTCTGTAACACAAAGCGTGGTGTTGATGAGCTTGTAGAATCTCTCCAGAGAAGAGGCTACAACGTAGAAGGTATGCATGGAGATTTAAGCCAGAACCTCAGACTTAATACCTTAAGAAAGTTTAAAGATGGTACATTAGAGTTCTTAGTAGCTACAGATGTAGCAGCTAGAGGTATAGACGTAGAAAATATTTCTCATGTTATAAACTATGATATTCCACAGGATATTGAGTCCTATGTACATAGAATAGGAAGAACAGGAAGAGCCAATAAGACTGGTACTGCCTACTCTCTAGTAACTCCAAGAGAATATATGACACTAAAGCAGATTGAAAAATTCACTAAAAGCAAAATAAAGAGAAAAGAGCTTCCTACCATAGATGATATTTTCTCTAGCAAATACAAAAATATCATAAATAGAGTTAACGAAACCCTTGCTGCAGAAGAATATAAAAAATTCCTTCCATTAGTACAGGAATTAGATGATGAATATAATCTAGTTGATGTAGCTGCAGCGCTTATGCAGATGGTTTACAGCAAGGAAATCAGCTATGAATATACTGAAAATTCCTTAGGTACAGATAACAACTACGTTAGATTATTCCTAACTGTAGGAAGAATGGATAAGGTAAATGCTAAGAGCATATTGCAGTTCTTTAACGATACTGCTAATGTAAGCAAGGACTTAGTTGGAGATATAGATATCATGGAGAAATTCTCCTTTGTGGATGTCAGTGAAAAGGCATTAGACATGATACTTAAAAAATCCAGCGGCAAAAAGATGGGAAACAGAAAAGTAAAAATAGAAGTATCTAACGGTAAGAAATCTTCTTCTCCAAGAAAGAAAAGATAATTTACTATATAAAGAACCGGGTAGTGCACCAAAGTTGCACTGCCCGGTTCTTTAATTTAAATCTCTTATTTTATCATAAACTTATTCTTAGATAATCATTATTTAAAAATAAACATCAGAGAATTCTATTTTCACCTTTTCATCTATACTCTTAGTTTTTATCACTCTATCCTCTCTAAGCGGCTCGCCAGTATTTATAATAGGAAGTTTGATTCTAAAATCACTGCCAATACCCTCTTCACTATATACCGATATCTCACCTTTATGAAGCTCTACTAAAGATTTAACTATATAAAGTCCCAGTCCAGAGC
>JAEXSY010000453.1 GCA_023440105.1 Bacillota bacterium | reverse complement strand
GAGGACAGAGAAAGAGAGTAGCCTTGGCTTCTGCTCTAATAACTCCCTGCGAGCTTCTTATACTGGATGAGCCTACAAACCACATGGACAATGATACTATTGAGTGGTTAGAGAGTTATCTAAACAGCCGAAAGGGAGCACTGCTAATGGTGACCCATGACAGATATTTTCTAGATAGAATAGCAAATAGAATTGTTGAGCTCTACAGAGGTGGTCTTTATAGCTATGAAGGCAACTATACAGTATTCCTAGAAAAAAAGCTGGAAAGAGAACAGCTAGAAGCAGCTATGGAGGATAAGAGGCAGAACCTTTTAAGAAAGGAGCTGGCTTGGGTGAGAAGAGGAGCTAAAGCAAGGACTACAAAGCAGAAGGCAAGGCTTCAGCGCTTTGAGGAGCTATCTGGTAAAGAGGTAGTAGATAAGCCTCAGGATGTAGAGATGAGCTCTTTAAGCTCCCGTCTGGGAAGAAAGGTAGTTGAAATAGAAGGACTTTCAAAGGAAATGGGAAGTAAAAATCTTATAGATAATTTTACCTATACACTTTTGAGGGACGATAGAATTGCTATTGTAGGACCTAACGGAGTGGGTAAATCCACCTTCATGAAGCTTATTGCAGGAGAGCTTAAACCTGATTCAGGACATATAGAAATTGGAGAGACTGTTAAGCTAGCATATTTCTCTCAAGAAACCTCTCATATGGATGAAAGCCTTAGGGTCATTGAATACGTTAGAGAAGAGGCGGAATACATACAGGTTTCCGATAGTGAGAAAATATCTGCCTCCTCCTTATGTGAAAGATTTTTATTTGATTCTACCATGCAGTGGACTCCTATAGGAAAGCTTTCTGGAGGGGAGAGAAGAAGGCTGTACCTCCTTAGAATATTGATGAAAGCCCCTAATGTACTTCTTTTAGATGAGCCCTCTAATGACTTAGATATTGAGACCTTGAAGATACTTGAAGATTATCTAGACAGCTTCAATGGAGCAGTGATGGTTGTATCTCATGATAGGTATTTCATGGATAGAATATGTAATAAGATATTCTCCTTTGAAGGGGAGGGAAGGGTTAATATCTTCTATGGAAGCTATGAGGATTTTTATCAGGAAAAGCTTATAGAGGAGCAGGAAAGAAAGATACAGGAAAGACAGGAGGAAAACAAAAAGAAAAGCTCTCCTTCTGAGGAAAAGAAAAAAGAGAAGCCCTTAAAGTTCACCTATAAGGAGCAAAAGGAATTTGAAGAGATTGATGAAATTATTGCTTCTATAGAAGAGGAGATTTCCAGTCTTGAGGAGGCTATAGAGAAGAACTCCACGAATTTTGAAAGGCTTCAGGAGCTCCTTAAGGAAAAGGAGGAGAAGGAAGCTTTTCTAGAAGAAAAATATGAAAGATGGGAATATTTAAATGAATTAGCTGAAAAAATCGCAGCTTCTAAAAATTAATTGTAATATAAGCTCCCTGGGGTAAATATGTATTAATAAGTCTTTATAATCAAAACTAGGGAGTCAAGCGTATGGTGCATTACAGATATCCAAGATTTGTTGAAAAGCATACTATAGCTATTATTGCTGATGAAGAACAGGAAAGAAGATATCTTTTGAGACTAGGTCTTAAAAAGAGGGGAAGTGAAAAGCTCCTCATAATAATGGACAGTATGGGAGCAGCGGATGAAATTTACTGTGACAGAAAGCTCCATAGAATTTTAAGATATATAAAGGATTGCAGAGAGCTTATGGAAGTAGGAGAAATATATATAACCAGCCTATTTCCCGTATGCAGCTCCAAAATAAAGTATGTAGTAGATAAGCTTTATGAAAAGGGACCTGATTTTATATTAGGTATAGACCAGACTCTCATTTATAAGGATAAAAATATTGATAATTACCAGCTTATTAAAGAGCTGATAACAGAAGCAGACAAGATAATTTTGGCTTGGGGCTCCTGTATCTCCTCCTTAAAAAAATACCATATGAAAAGCTCTGAGGAGATACTCTCATTTATAAAATATGATTTTGGAAAAGTAGATAATGTCTATACTGTAGGAGAGAAGCTATTAAGAGGCTTTCCTAAAAGTCCTTTATGCTGGTCTTTTACAGATAATCTTATATTTTTCTTCGATGAAGAAGAGAGTTAACAAAAATATAATAATAAGCAATTTCCTTAGTAGATATTAGGGGAATTGCTTTTTTTTGCTTTTGATAATTTTTCATAACATCTTCTAAATAATTTATAACTTTATATAAATAATTTACAAAAGTTATGAATATTATAAAAATAGTATAGACATTCTGAAAAATATAGTTTTAAATTAAGTTAACAGTAAAAAGTTTCAATAGTTACTAAAAGGAGGTATTAAAGTGAGAAAAAGGTTTTACACATGGCTAATTATTCTTGTTTTCGTTTCTGGTATTTTCCTTCAGCCTTATGAAGCCTCGGGCGCTCCTGAAGGAGTGAATGGCTTGACAAAGGCAGAGGGAATGACAAAATTGCAGGTTACAGCTCAAGAGAAGGTACTGGAACATCTAAAAAGTTCTATAGTTGAAGCTACCTATGCCCCTGAGGAAGAGGTTCTGGTAGTGGTTGAGCTTCAGGGAGAAACGTTACTAGACAAGGCTGGAGAGGATATTTCCGAATATGCGTCTACTGACAATGGAAAGCAGCAGAGAAATAAACTGAAGGAAAAGCAAAAGAAAGTTAAGGACAAGCTTTCTAAATCTGTTAAGAAGGCATCCTTTAAAGATAGCTATAGCTTTACTGCTCTTATGAATGGTTTTACTGTAAGGGTACAGTATAAGGATTTGCCTGTCATTGAGAAGCTGGAAGATGTAAAGAGAGCTTATGTGTCAGGGAAATACGATGTGCCTATCACTGAAAAAACCAGTGAAACCAATATGGCTACAAGCAGGCAGATGATTGGTGCAGATTTAGTAAATGAAACAGGATATACGGGAAAGGGTACAGTGGTAGCTGTTTTAGATACAGGCCTTGATTACAATCATGAAGCCTTTTCAAAGGAACCTCCAAAAGAAAAGTATTCAACAAATAGGATGAAGCTCCTAATAAATAAGAATAAAGAAGCTCTAAACAGCGGAACCGATGGAGCTGTTAAGAGTTCCAAGGTTATTTTTGCCTATGATTATGCTGATAAGGACGGAGATGTATATCCTGTAGAGGATCATGGAACTCATGTATCGGGAACGGCAGTGGGAAACAACGGAAAAGATTTCAAAGGGATAGCACCAGATGCACAGCTTATGGCTATGAAGGTGTTTTCTGATAATGATGGAGGTGCTTATGATGCGGATATTACAGCAGCACTTGAGGATGCAGTTCTTCTAGGAGCTGATGTAATAAATATGAGCTTAGGCTCCTCTTCAGGCTTCACAGAAAGCTCCGTGGAGGCTACTAGAGAGGTATACGAACGTATAGCAAAGGCTGGGGTTAACCTAATGGTTTCAGCTGGGAATTCCTATTATCAAGGCTATAATATTACTGAGACAGCCTTGCCCCATGCAGCCACCACCGATTATGGAGTGGTAGGTTCACCTTCTACCTATGGAAGCTCTTTATCAGTAGCTAGTATAGAAAATCTAATAATCACTTCTAGCTATTTTACTGTTGAAGGGAAAAATTATGGCTATACAGATAATGCTCCTCAGGAAAAAAAGCTAACAACTTTAGCAGGCAATTCTTACGAATTTGTTTATGCTGGACTAGGTACACCTGAAGAGATTAGCTCTGTAGAATTAACTGGAAAGGTTGCATTAATTAAAAGAGGCTCCATAAGCTTCTCAGAAAAGGTTAAAAATGCCTATGATGGAGGAGCAGCTGCTGTTATTGTATTTAATAATGCTGCTGGAACTATATCCATGAGTGTGGATAATTATTATGTGCCTGCGGTATCTATAACCTTAGAGG
>JAEXSY010000445.1 GCA_023440105.1 Bacillota bacterium | reverse complement strand
CCTAAGAGACTGCCTCCTCCTACACCAGAGCCTCCTAAATGAGTTATCTCATCTCCCATAACCTTAATAAAAGCTGTACCGGTACCCATGTTTACCACAAGAGCTTTATCAAGCCCTGTTAAATACTTACCTCCCAGTCCAATAGCCATCAATTCTCCTACAGCCATGGTAGGATAATGAAAGAAGCCCTCCTGAAAATATGAAGCACCTACACCAGTAAGCACTACCTTATCCACCTCTTCTGTAGAAACACTGCATTCCTTTAAAAGCTTCCCAAAAGCACCGTAGGCGGAAGCAATATTATCACTTGCAGTAACCTTTTGGGCACCTATTAGCTCTCTCTCCTTAAATAAAACAGCCTTGGTAGTGCTGCTTCCTATATCAATACCTAAAATACAGGCCATAATTATTCCTCCAAAATTATTCTTCCTTAATAAAAAATATCCCTGTAGCTGATGCTAGTATTCTCTCAGGCTTTCCTTCTTCCCAAAGCTCTGCAGCAGTATTAATAAAGGTTCTTCCTGAGGATATTATCCGTACTGAAATGTGAATTACCCCTTGAGGCATTACTGGCTTTAAAAATGAAACCTGAAGGTTTACTGTTGGTGTCCAACCTTTATTTATAAGACTGCTGGTGGTCATTCCCATAGCGTTGTCTAAAAGGGTGCATATAATCCCTCCATGAACGATTCCCATACTATTTCTCATATTAGCTTTTACAGAGAATTTAAACTCTGCAATGCCTTTTTCAAAATCACAGCTAATTAATGTTGGTATCAAATCTTCCACAAGAGCTCCCTTTAGGCTCTCTCTCATTCGTTCTTCTACGGAATCTATTCTAACTAAAAATTCCTCTTTATTCGATTTATTATTCTTCATTTTCTTCTCCTCTTAGGTTATAAATTATTTTATAGATGTATAATTTTTATTATTCTAAATATTGTTCTAAGGATACTTTATATAATATCAATTGATATACTAACTGTAAAGAAACAAAACCAGAATTTTTTATTACAAAAGCAAAGGACAACCAAGCCTTATGCCAGTCATCCTTTATGCAATAATACATCTAATATTAAACTTTTAAGTATCTATTTTATCTTTAAAGGAGCATTTTTACCAACAGATAAATTTATCATTTCATTCTGGAAAGCCTTTAATAAAGCTTTTTCTAGAACCTTCTCCTTATTAAAGTTAGCAACATCTCTACAAACAGCAAAAACTTTATTTTCATCACCATCAACGCTCTTATAGGTTAAGGTAACATTAGGCTTATCGTACTCCACATTAAGAATTTTTATTCCCCAGGAAACCTGTGCATATTCCCCATCACAAGTAAGGCTTGTCATACTTTTAAGCTTTTCTGCTTCCTTTGTTGGGTCATTAATAATTATTAGCTCGTCTCCTACTTTATATTTGCTCATATTACTTCCTCCGTATACCATTATTTATATTGTGCTAAAATTACACATATATATTTTGTTAAATAAATAACAATCTCTAATTACATTTTAGTATATTTTATGACTATTTACAATAGTAAGACAGAACAATTCTCTATTTAATAGGCAAAAAACAAGCAAATATACATATAGTCCATAGGAAACTTTGTTTAAAAAACTACTAAATTTGAAATAATTTCATTTTATAGTATTTAAATGTACAAAAAAGAGATCCTAGAAAATAGGACCTCTATGAAACATATAATATTAAATTTATACTTCCTTAGCCTTGCCTCGCTTGAAAAGCTTAATGATTTCATTAACTATCAGCGGAACTATTGCTAGGGCTGAAACTATAAGCCAATCATTAAGAGCTAAATCCCAAACATTAAATACATTAGCTAAGAAAGGCACCGTAATAACTATATCCTGAAGAAGAATACCTACCACAATAGCACCTATGAGGTACTTATTAGTAAATAAGCCTACTGAGAATATACTCTTATTCACATTTCTCAGATTAAGTGCATGGATAAGCTGTGATGCACTGAGCACTATAAAGGCCATGGTCTGTGCATGAACTAAAGCATCCCCCTTAAGATTATCTGGATGTAGAGCCGCAAATCCACGGATACCATTCTCTTCTACAGCACCGATGTAGAAAGCTATTAGAGTAAGTGCCCCGATTAGAATACCATTAAATATCATGAAGCCCATGGTTCCCTTGAATATACTGTCCTTAGCTCTTCTTGGCTTGTAGGACATAACCTCAGGATCACCAGGATCCATTCCTAAGGATAGAGCAGGAAGGGTATCTGTTACAAGGTTAACCCAAAGAATATGAATTGGCTCTAATGGAGCGGCCCAGCCTAAAAGTATTGCAAAGAATAAAGCTGCAATTTCCCCTATGTTACAGGAAAGAAGGAATAGTATAGACTTCTTGATGTTAGCAAAGATATTTCTACCTTCTTCAACGGCACGGATGATTGTTGAGAAGTTATCATCGGTAAGTATCATATCTGCAGCACCCTTAGCAACATCAGTACCAGTTATACCCATGGCAACTCCTATATCTGCTGCCTTTAGAGAAGGTGCATCATTAACACCGTCACCGGTCATGGATACTATATTATCATTAGCCTTAAAGGCTCTAACTATTCTCACCTTATGCTCTGGTGATACTCTTGCAAATACTCTTAAATTCTTAACTCTCTCTGCCAGCTGTTCATCAGTTAAGGCATCCAGCTCTATACCAGATACACTTTGGCCTTCATTTTCAGCTATTCCTAGTTCCTTAGCTATGGCTAAAGCTGTTTTCTTATGGTCACCAGTTATCATAATAGTGGTGATACCAGCCTGCTTACAGGTTTCAATAGAATCCTTAACCTCTTCTCTTGGTGGATCTATCATACCTACAAGTCCAAGGACTGTAAGATGAGTTTCAATAGCCTCAGGCTCTATTTCATAGCTAGGCACTTCCTTATAAGCAAAGCCTAAAACTCTAAGCGCAGCTTCAGACATGGCATTGGAAGCTTCCATTATTTCATCTTTAATAGCCTCCGTAAGAGGTCTTACTTCACCATTTATCATTATATTATCTGCTATATTTAATATATTATCTATAGCACCTTTAGTCATAACATAATGCTTATCACCATAATTATTTATGGTACTCATAAGCTTTCTGTCTGAGTCAAAGGGCAGTTCATTGTCTCTTGAATGAGTTTTATTTATTTCTCCTTTTGTAATTCCGTAGTTTAAGGATAAATCTAATAGAGCGATTTCAGTAGGATCACCGGTTTTAGACTCTGCTCCTGTGGTAGCATCATTACATAAGGTCATATTTTCTAGGAATAGCTTCTCTGTTTCATTATTAATGTCTACAGAGCCTGCATCCTTTAGGGTTCCATTTACATAAACCTTTGTTACTGTCATTCTGTTCTGAGTTAGAGTTCCTGTTTTATCGGAGCAGACTACATTTACAGCTCCTAAGGTTTCAACAGCCGGAAGCCTTCTAACGATAGCATTGTGCTTAACCATCCTCTGTACACCAATTGCAAGTACTATGGCAACTATTGAAGGAAGACCTTCTGGTATAGCTGCAACAGCAAGTGAAATAGCTGTTAAGAACATTTCAAATAGGTCTCTTCCCTGGAATAATGCTATAGCAAACATTAATACACAAATTATAAGAGCTGCAATTCCTAAGAGTTTACCTATTTCTGCAAGCTTTTTCTGAAGAGGTGTCTGCTCATTATCGCTTTGCTCTAGCATTTTGGCAATCTTACCTATCTGGGTCTCCATACCAGTAGCAACAGCAATACCTTCTCCTCTACCATAGGTTATAAGAGTAGACATGAAGGCCATGTTCTTCTGGTCTCCGAGAGCTACCTCATCATCCTCTAAAACTAAAGCAGCATCCTTTTCTACGGGTACTGATTCACCAGTAAGAGCTGACTCCTCCACCTTAAGATTAGCTGAGCTTATAAGTCTTATATCACAGGGTACGTATCTACCTGCATCTAGAACAACTATATCTCCAGGAACTATATCCTTAGAGTCAAGCTCTACAACATCTCCATTTCTACGAACATAGGCTTTTGGAGTAGACATCTTTTTGAGAGCCTCCATTGCTTTTTCAGCCTTGGATTCCTGAGCAACACCAATGACAGCATTTAAAACAACAACCAAGCCTATGATTATAGCTTCACTTACCTCCCCTGTGAAGGCTGAAATAACCGCAGCAATGACCAATATATAAATCAGCGGGTCATTTAACTGTGCTATAAGCATTTGAAGCATAGTTCTCTGCTTCTGCGTCGTAAGTTCATTGCTTCCGTACTTTTCTCGTCGTGAGGCAACCTCTTCCATTGTCAATCCACTTTCTTGATCAACATTGAAATCCTTCAGTACCTTGTTGACATTCTCATTATGATACATTCATTTCCCTCCCTTTTTTTAGGTCTCTCTTATGTACAATACCTAATTATACATAAAAAAGACCTTTGTACTGGCATTCCCAGTACAAAGGTCTTGCATCTTAGTAATCATCCGGGATAATCCGTAATGACGAATGATTAACGCTAGAGCGTATGCTACTCCCCTTATGTTTATATTCTACATTAATTAATGAACTTGTCAATAATTAATTGAATAGAATTTTCACTCATTAATCCTTAAACTACAGGAATTCTCTGGAGTAATTCATACACTTCTTCTGCAACCTTTTCAGCCGAAGCAGGATTCTGTCCTGTAACAAGATTTCCTGCCACCTCTACATGGGAAGTCATAGGTATTAATGCTTTATGGTAATCTGCCCCTCTTTTTTTCATCTCCTCCTCTAGAGAATAAGGAATATTATCCTTAGCTCCTACGAGAGTCTCCTCTACATCAGAGAAGCCTGTAGCCTTAACCCCATCTAATAAAAACTTCCCATTAGAAAGCTTAACATTTAAAAGTGCCACAGGACCGTGACATACAGCAGCTACAACCCCTCCAGTTTCATAGATATTTTTCACCATCTCCTGCATTTTTATACTATCCAGGAAGTCTATCATGGT
>JAEXSY010000339.1 GCA_023440105.1 Bacillota bacterium | reverse complement strand
GAGCTTTCCACTAGACCTGAGGAGTTTATGGGAGAAATAGAGGAATGGAACAGTGCAGAGGAATCCTTAAAGGGAGCCCTAGAGGAAGCTGGCCTTCCTTATAAGATAAATGAAGGAGATGGAGCCTTCTATGGACCAAAGATAGACTTCCATCTTGAGGACAGCCTAGGAAGAACCTGGCAGTGCGGAACTATACAGCTAGACTTCCAGCTTCCTCAACGCTTTGACCTTGAATATATAGGCAGTGATGGAGAAAAGCATAGGCCTATAATGATCCACAGAGTTATCTTTGGAAGCATTGAAAGATTTATAGGTATACTCACAGAGCATTTTGCAGGAAAGTTCCCTACTTGGCTTGCTCCAGTTCAGGTGAAGGTACTGCCTATATCCAATAAGTTCTTTGATTATGCCAATAAGGTAGTAGCTGATTTAAAGGCAGCTGGACTGAAGGTAGAGATGGATAACAGAGATGAAAAGATAGGCCATAAGATAAGAGATGCCAGAAATGAAAGAGTGCCTTATATGCTTATAGTAGGAGAAAAGGAAGCAGAGCAGAATACTGTAGCTGTTAGAAGCAGAGGTAATGGAGATGAAGGCAGCAGCTCTTTAGAAGTCTTCGTTTCAAGAGTTTTGGAAGAAGTTAAAGAGAAGAGTATAAACTAATATCCGTATAAATTAAGTTCATAAAAGGAAGTCTCTAAAAATAGGGGCTTCCTTTTTTGCTGTTGTAAATTGGTAATGATTCATAGCTTGGAATAAAAAATACCTCTTCCTGTCATACTAAAGATAAAGGAGAGGATAACAAATGAATAAAATAGGAGAATATATTTCTAATATCTATTCTGATAAAGCCGCAGTGTACATGGCACCCTTAAGCACTTATAAGCTCGTGTGGATATTCCTTATAGGGTGTTTTTTAGGATATATTATAGAGACAATTTACTGCTATCCTAAGAGTGGATTTCAAAGTAGGCAGGCGGTATTATACGGCCCCTTTGTTCCAGTTTATGGCTTTGGCGGAGTGTTATTGACTTTAGTACTATATAGGTTTCAGAATATAAATATATTGCTGCTTTTTACTATATCTGCTATTATCGGTGCCACCTTTGAATACCTTTATTCTCTCCTGCAGGAGCTTTTACTTGGAGCAGTTAACTGGGATTATAGCAATGCACCCTTAAACCTCCATGGAAGGACTAGTCTTCTATATGGTGTTTACTGGGGAGTATTAGGAGTTCTTTGGATTAAGTTTATTTATCCTTTTTTAAGCCAGCTTATTGAGAGAATACCTATAGCAATAAGGCCGTCCTTGACTTTTATCATTGCTATATTTATGGTATTTAATCTTATAATTTCAGCTTTAGCAATAAAAAGAGGAGGAGATAGATTGCAAAACATTCCTGCAGAAGGCAGCATCAATCGTTTCCTTGATTCTTATTATAATGATGAATATCTTGCTAGGGTATTTCCTTACATAAAATATATTAGATAGCTGTTAGAAGTATTTATATATTGTGAATTTAAACAAGGTAATTGGCTGAGATGGTCAATTACCTTGTTTTTTTATGCAGAGGATTATAAGTGAGCTAGTATTGCTAAGGAGAATCGATAGATTTATTTATACCAACCCTATATAAATTAGATTAAGAGTACTTACTTGATACTACTACATAAATTATACTGTATGAAATTTTATGCAAATAAGTAATATATTGTATTTATACTGTGACATGTATATACTTACACTAGAGGGATAAGAGCATAATAAAGGGAGAGCGGAAAATATGAAGAGGAAAAGCTTAGGGGTTATATTAGCCATAATAATTATAGTAATTGTTTTTAAGGTAACCACTAGTGGTAGAGAGAAAACAATAGAAGAGGCAATTAATTTATACAATATACGATCAGCAAGTATAATTCATGAAGAAAAGAACAGTAAAGGAAGTATAGTATTTACCTATATTTCTGAAGGCAATGGCTTACGCGTCAGCGTAGTAAAGAAAGTTATTGGGGGATATAAGAAGGTTTATGGTACAGTGCATGGTGATATAAAGGAGACTTTAGAAAAGCGAGGCTTAGTATATGGCTATTTCCCGGAAATTAAAGGCACTGAGCTTCCTATTTATTATGGGGTAGTTGGTGATGAGGTAGAAGCTGTGAAGGTTGTTGAGAAAAAAAGAAATATAAAGAAGGAAGCCAAAATTATCCATACAGATGAAGGAAGAATATGGCTTGTATACATGGAGGGATTTCAAGGGTCAGATTTTGATATAGTAGCTTTTTCAGGAGAAGGGAAAGAAATCAGTATGGTAAGTGATGACATTTCTCCCTGGTATGTAGGACAGAAAGCCTTTAAAGGGTATGAATAGTTTATAACCGTGTCTTGGGGTAGAAATGTTATCTACCCCTTATAATTTGAGTTAGTTGTTATTTTTTAGTCCAGCTAGGATGCCATCCTGTTTTCAGGAAGGGTCTCGTTAATTCCCTTTAAGTACTCAGAAAAGCTAGTGTTGAACTGAGGACCTTGAGTTTTGCAATAATCATAGAATAACTTAAATAATTTAACTCTGTTTTTGTTTAAAAAGGAAGCTGAATGATCCTTGTCAAAGCCAACTAAGGCGATCTGTCTGTTGATTATCTCCTCTTCTGTAGCCACAGAGTAGTTTTTCATCATGTCATATAATATCATAAAGGTTGTAGTTCTCCCGATGCCTTCCTTGCAGTGAAAATGGAGCCAGCTGTTCTTGGGCTGATTTTTTACAAAGCTTATAAAAAAGTCCATCATTTCTTCTGTAGGGATTTTCCCGTCGGTGACAGGGATAAATTCATAGCCCACATCATTCTTAGATGTAAGCTGCTTTTCATCCATAACGACTTTAGGAACAACCTTTATATCTGGATGATTGAAGAAAGCTATAGGAACCCCTATAACTATAGAATTAAGCCTTTCCTGTGTTACCTTTATGACCTCTTCTCTGGATAGTCCTTCGTTGGCATTGTTTTTAATCCCCATCCAGCTCACCGGGAGACCATTAATAAAACCGTGAGATTCCTGACGCAAGTCTACAGATATTATATTGGGATGGTCTATTGCCTTTATGACCTTTGGAAGACTAAAGCCTGAGAACTGCGCACTTCCAGAAATGTTGAGGTTTTTAAGTCCTTTAGTATTTATATTCTTGTAGAGGGTGGTGTTGATTTTATCATTAGATTTTCTAAAGTTCCTTGGCATTTCCTTATAGCGTGTAGAATCTAATACAAGATGAACTCCATCATCTTGAGGTACTGTGATGTTCTTTTCTTGAGTTTCTGTTGGTGATAGTAGGGTTAAACTGGAAAAATATACAGAAAATATAAAACAAAGAAATTTATTCATATAAAACACCTCACTTTTGATGATTATTTCATTTAATTATTGTAAAATTAATATAAACCAATTATGAGAGTTTTATACTTGTTCATCAGAGTAATTGGATAAACAGCAATAGCCTTAGGGGGGATATTATGAATATAATTACTTTGACAGATTACCGATATGAAATGAATAATATTCACTTTCTCAATAATAATGAATTTATCTTCGGTAATACCCATCAGAACGGTAAAAAATACAAGAGATTTTTTTATAAATACAACATTGAAAATAAGACGGCTACAATAATTAATAAAAAAGGTATGAAAACCAGTGAGGACTGTATTTATAGCGTGTTTGTAAAGGACAACTATATATATACAAATCTTAAAGAGACCCATGAGGAAGAAGTGAAGGTCATATTAATTAAGATTGATATAGCTAATGGAAAATCAGAAACTCTTTTAGAGCTTCAGGAG
>JAEXSY010000330.1 GCA_023440105.1 Bacillota bacterium | reverse complement strand
ATGAATATCTGCCTAATTGTCATGCAATAAAACAGAGAAAAGAGATGGAAAGAATCAATTCTTCCATCCCTTTTCTTAAGACCTGTCTTTAGCTCAATGTTAACTTAATGACATTGGACTTTGTTCTATATCTTTTTTTCTTCCTTGAAAAGTTTAACTACATTGATACTATCTTTGATAATATCCAAAGGAATAATTTAACTTCAATTGGTTAATAATTAGTATGTAGGAAAACTATGGAAGGGAGGCGTGCGTTTTAAATGCACAATTAGCTATGACAAATTTTTTGTTAATCATTATTTTAATTTTGGTGGTGTTTATAGGTATAAGCCTCATGGGGGCATCTAAAACCACCCAATCTCATAAGGTAGTAATTGAAAGAGAGAACAAAAAGGAACTGGAAAAGCTTAGAAAAATGAGAAGTATTAACTTAACTGAACCATTAACTGAAAAGAGCAGACCTAAGTCCTTTGAGGAGGTAATTGGTCAGGATAAAGGAATAATAGCACTACAGGCAGCCTTATGCGGTCAAAATCCTCAGCATGTTATCATTTATGGTCCACCAGGAGTAGGGAAGACTGCAGCTGCACGGTTAGTCCTAGAAAAAGCAAAAAAAACCTTAGGTTCTCCATTTAGTAGTGACGCTAAATTTGTTGAAATTGATGCTACCACTATTAGATTCGATGATCGAGGAATAGCAGATCCATTAATAGGGTCAGTACATGATCCAATTTATCAGGGAGCAGGGGCTATGGGGATTGCGGGAATTCCTCAGCCGAAACCAGGGGCTGTTACTAAAGCACACGGTGGAATATTGTTTATTGATGAAATTGGAGAGCTTCATCCTATTGAACTTAATAAACTTCTAAAGGTCCTTGAGGATCGAAAGGTATTCTTGGATAGCTCTTATTATAGCTCAGAAGATCCTAATATGCCTTCCTACATAAAAGAGGTTTTTGATAATGGACTTCCAGCTGACTTTAGACTGATTGGGGCTACTACTCGAAGCCCTCATGAAATTGCTCCAGCTATTCGTTCCAGGTGTGTAGAAATATTTTTTAGAGGATTAAATCAAGAAGAAATAATTGAAATAGCAGAGAATGCTTTAAAGAAAATCAATTTAAATATTGAAGTATCAGCTCTTAAATATATTGGTAGGTACTGCTCAAATGGCAGAGAAGTTATAAATCTAATTCAGCTCTGTGCAGGTATGGCTATAAATGATAATAGAACTTTGATTACTAATAGTGATGTTCAGTGGGTTATAGAAAATGGACAATATACCCCCAAGGTTGAAGGAGTTATTGCCTCACATCCTCAAATTGGTCTAGTCAATGGGGTGGCCGTATATGGTTCCAATATGGGTACGTTATTAGAAGTTGAAGCTACTGCAAAACTGGCTATAAGCGGTTCAGGAAAATTGAAGGTAACAGGTATTGTAGAGGCTGAGGAGATAAGCAGTGAAAACAAGAAAATTAAAAGAAAGAGTACAGCTTATTGCTCCGTGGAAAATGTACTCACTGTACTGGATAATATCTTTAATATAAACTGTGCCAAATATGATATCCATGTGAATTTTCCTGGTGGTATACCAGTAGATGGTCCTTCTGCAGGTATAGCTATAGCTTGCAGTGTATACAGTGCAGTAAGAGAAATTCCAGTGGATAACTTACTTGCTATGACTGGAGAGATAACCATAAGAGGAAAGGTTAAGCCTGTAGGAGGTATAACAGCAAAAATAGCAGCAGCTAAAAAGGCTGGAATCAAAAATATATTAATTCCAAGGGATAATTATGAGGAAAGCTTTAAGGAAGATAAAGAAATAAATGTAATTCCTGTGGATAGCATAAAAGAGGTAATTGGTTTTTTGAAGATGGATAAGGAAGTAATCAAGGAAAAAATAATGGATATAAAGGATACTTTCATAGGCAATAACAAAATAGCAGGGGATGTTAATCTATAACTATTGATAAACTCTTATTCTCTCGCAGATTATTAGTATATTTATGTGTAAATTATTGAAAAGTTTATTTATTATGTGTATACTAATTAAGTCTAACAAAATTTAAATTTTTTTGTCAGTGAGATTGAAGAGGGGGAGAACTATGGAGAAAAAATTAAAAATTCTTCCTTTAATTCCTTTGAGGGGCATTACTATATTCCCTTATATGGTTTTGCATTTTGATGTTGGAAGAGAGAAATCCATTGCTGCTTTAGAAGAAGCTATGCTTAACAATGCTGAGATTTTTTTGTCGGCACAAAAGGATGCCAAAACTGAAGAGCCTGGAGAAGATGATATATATTCTATTGGTACTATATGCTCTATCAAGCAACTGCTTAAGCTGCCAGGAGAAACTGTTAGAGTTCTTGTAGAAGGAAAGAGTAGGGCAAAAATTAATAAATTTCTTTCCCATGAGGAGTTCTTGAATGTAGAAGTAGAGCTTTTAGAAGCTTCTAGTCAGGAGGAAACTATAAGATATGAGGCTTTAATAAGACAGCTTAAGGATACCTTTGATGATTTTATTTCTATATCCGGAAATTCTCAGATTGATTCAATGATGGAAGTTGATGATATTGAAGAAGGGGATAGATTAGCTGATACTGTTGCTTCCTTCCTTATCTTAAACCAAGGAACTAGACAGGAGCTATTAGAGGCGTTTAAGGTTGAAGATAGGATAGAAAAGCTATTAGTGATACTAAATAGAGAAATCGAAATCCTTAAAGTAGAGAAGAAAATTGGTGCCAAAGTCAAGAAGAAAATGGATAAGGTTCAAAAGGAATATTATTTAAGGGAACAGCTTAAGGCAATACAAGAAGAGCTGGGAGAAGATGACGAGGACACAAGAGAAATAAAGAAATATAAAGATAAAATTACTAAAGCTAAGCTTCCTAAAGAAGTTAAGGAAAGGGCTCTATACGAACTGGAAAGACTGAAGGGTAGCGGAGCATATTCAGCAGAAGGTGGAATAATAAAGACATATCTTGATTGGATAATTGACTTACCTTGGAATAAGGAAAGCAAAGATAATATTGACATAATAAAGGCCCGAGAAGTTTTAGAGGCTGACCATTATGGCCTTAAAGATGTAAAGGATAGGATAATAGAATATTTAGCAGTAAAAAAAGTAAGTAAGGGTATGAAGAGTCCTATTCTATGCTTAGTAGGACCTCCAGGAGTGGGTAAGACCTCTATTGCTAAATCTGTTGCCCGTGCTATTAATAGAAACTTCGTTAGAATGTCTTTAGGTGGAGTGAGAGATGAAGCGGAGATAAGAGGTCATAGAAAAACCTACGTTGGTGCTATACCTGGAAGAATTGTTTATGGAATGAAGCAGGCAAAAACAAAAAATCCTTTATTTTTATTGGATGAGATAGATAAGATGAGCAATGATTTCAAGGGAGATCCCTCTGATGCTCTACTAGAGGTGTTAGATTCAGAACAAAATAGTACCTTTAGAGATCATTATTTGGAGTTAGAGATGGACCTATCAAAGGTTATCTTTATAACTACTGCTAATACTCTTGAAACTATACCAGGCCCACTACTAGACAGAATGGAAATTATCGAAGTCTCTGGCTATACCTATGAAGAAAAGATAAATATAGCCAAGAAGCATCTTATTCCCAAAATACTAAAGGAACACAGTATGGAAGATAAGATAAGCTTCCAAGAGTCAGCTTTAATGACGTTAATAGAGGGTTATACAAGAGAATCCGGAGTTAGAAACCTTGAAAGACAGCTATCTTCAATAGTTAGGAAAGCTATAGCAGAGATGCTTGAAAAGAACAAGGAAAAGGTTGTTATTAATCAAAATTCCGTATCTAAGTTTCTAGGTAAACCTTATTATAATTATGATAAAATTACTAAAGAAAGTAAGATAGGTGTAGTTACAGGCATGGCATGGACCGCTTATGGTGGAGATACCTTGCCAGTTGAAGTGACTGTTATGGAGGGAAGCGGTAAGTTAGAGCTCACTGGAAAACTGGGAGATGTAATGAAGGAATCAGCACGAACCGGCTATAGCTATGTAAGAGCCCATGCTGAAAAGTATGGTATTGATCCTGAGTTTTATAAGAAAAAGGATATCCATATCCATGTTCCAGAAGGAGCTGTACCTAAGGATGGTCCTTCCGCAGGAATAACTATGATTACCGCAATGGTATCAGCCCTTTCTGAGAGAAAGGTAAGATATAATATTGCTATGACTGGAGAAGTTACCCTCACAGGACGGGTGTTACCTATAGGAGGACTAAAGGAAAAAACTCTTGCGGCGTTTAGAGCCGGTGTAGATACGGTAATTATCCCAAAGGAAAATGAAAAAGATATAGATAAAATACCTAAAAGTATTAAGTCCAAATTGAACTTTATTGCTGCCTCTAATATAGATGAAGTTATTTCGAAGGCGTTAGTAGGTGAGGAAGAATGATAATCAAACAATCAGAATTTATTACTTCTGCTGTTAAAAGAGAACAATATCCTGATGATAATAGAATTGAGATAGCTTTTGTAGGAAGATCAAATGTGGGAAAATCTTCAATAATTAATGCTATTACTAATAGAAGACATTTAGCAAAGGTCAGTTCTACACCAGGGAAGACAAGATTAATCAACTTTTTTCTTATAAATAATGATTTTTATTTAGTAGATTTACCGGGATATGGCTATGCTAAGGTGTCAAAGAAGGAAAAAGCAAGCTGGGGAACAATTATTGAAAATTATTTAAATGGTAGAAAAGAGCTTAAGAGAGTTATTTTGTTGGTAGACTGCAGGCATAAACCCACTCAAGATGATATATCCATGGATGATTGGATCCAGCATTATGGATATGATACTATAGTTGTAGCTACAAAGAGTGATAAATTATCCAAGAATGATTTGAAAAAGAGCGAAAAGGTTATAAAGGATACTTTGAAGATTAAAGAGGGGACTAAATTATTTTTCTTTTCCTCATTAAAGAAAGATAATAAAGAAGCTTTATTAGAAACATTATTTGGTGATTTAGAAAGAAAAACTGATGATATAGAATAATAATTATATAAAAGGTAGAGTCCATAGTGACTTTGCCTTTTATTTTTTTTTCACTTATCTATGAGTTAAGAAATTCAGTGTCAAATCATTAAGGGAGGAATAGTATATAATATAAAACCTCAAGATAAGCATTAACTTAAGGAAGGAGGAAGTAAAGTGGATATCAACAAACTATTAGGTGAACTGACCAGTAGCTACGGTGATGGTGAGAAGCACGGATTTTCTGGAGGATTATTAGGAGGCCTGGGGGGTAATGGAGGTAATAGTGGTTTATTATTAATCATTATTCTTATCATACTCTTTGCAGGCAGTGGAAATAATGGAGGCTGTAATCCTTGCTGTAATCCATGCTGCAACCCTTGCAGAAGAAGAAGGAGAAGAAGGCATCGCAAACATCACAGGAATCGCAAGCACAGAGACTGCTGCTGCGAGCCATGCTGTGACCCATGCTGTGATGATTTCGACGATGATGAAGATGATTGTTGCTGTGATCCATGTTGTAACCCATGCTGTAACCCATGTTGTAACTCCGGTGGAAATTTTGGATTCGGAGGCGGATTCGGAAGTGGATTCGGATGTGGTAACGGCTTTGGTGGCGGCTGCAGCTGGATAGTAATCCTCATAATAATCTTCTTGCTCTTCAACAAAAATGACCGTTGTTTTCCAAAAGACGGAGGCCATGCAGTTGTAAACTTTGAAGATGAAGATTAATTTTAACGAAATAAACCAAGGTACAGAAAGGGGGAAATAATATGTTTGGCAATTCTTGCGGTAACAATTTTGATGTATGTACCATACTACCATTTTTGATTATCCTTTCAAAATCTAAAATATTGAAGGATGATAATACCTTTATTCTCCTACTATTATTCTGGTTATGTGGAGGCGTTAACGCCATTCCAAAGGACAGATGTTGTCCAAGAGTAACTAATAGAAGTAGATGCAGATGCAGGTGTAGATAAACCATTGATAATAAAGCTTGATTAACCAGAAAAGGATGTGAAAATATGGGCTTTTGCAGAAACTTTGATGTATGCACGATTCTTCCATTATTAATCATCCTGAGTAAATCAGGGATATTAAAGGATGATAATGTGTTTATACTAATTCTTTTATTCTGGCTATGTGGTGGAGTAAATGCTTCCCCAAGAAGGAGCTGCTGTCGCGGCTGGTAGCATAGTAGAATAGAAATTTTGGAGGGCTTATTGCCCTCCAATAAAAATAATAAAGTACATAGAAAAATATCTAGGAGGAGTAATGTATGGCAAAGCACAAGGGAAGAAAAGAAGAATCTAAGCCTTCCCAGGGTATGGATACAAGCCAACTTATGAGCATGTTAGGGAATGTAGATTTAAATCAGCTTTCTTCCGTACTAGGCGCTATGGGTAATGATGGTTTTAATATTAATAATGTAAATACTGGAGGAAGTAATAAAAATAACAGAGGAGAACAGGGGAGTAGAGTAAATGATAAAGATAATACTGTTCAGATGCTGAGATCATTGAGAGGATTTGTATCACCCCAGAAGGTTAAAATCATAGATAAAATTATAGAAATGTATTTATCTGGAGAATTTGATGATTAAAAGGTGCTTAAAGCACCTTTTAATCTATTAAGTCCGAAGAGTTTCTTTCAACTATCATAGTACATTTTCCGTCAAGCCAGCCACCTTCTTTAATAATTACGTTTTTAACGGTTATATCTCCTTTAATCTTACCATTAGCTTCAATGATGAGAGAGTTCTCACAGATCACATTTCCTTCAACATAACCATTAATAGTAGCATTTATACAGCTGATATTTCCTTTCACCTTAGAGGTGATTCCTATAATAATATCCTGCTGCCAGATAATATCCCCATCGATTATACCGTCTATTCTTATTAAGCCTTGACCTTTAATGGTACCAGTAATAACTGATTTTTCACCCAACAGTGTTTCTATTCTTTCTCCTTTTATTTCTTTATCAAACATAAATACCTCCCATAATTTTATGTATAAAAGCTTTAATTAAGGTAATAATATTAATGTAAAAGGAGCTTAGCTCCTTAGCTATCTACAATAGCTACAAAACCCCCATCCCCCTTAGGGTCGCGTATGCGACCCTTTATTTTATATTGTATATATATTATACTCCCTATAAAAAAATAATAAATAAACAAAAATAAAAATGCCTAAAGCTTAGCTTTAGGCATTTTTAAAACATCGAAGTATTTGGTTTTATACTGTTAATTCTTCTTTTTTACATTCTGGGCAGATACCATAAAAATAAATTTTATTTGATAAAATATCGTATCCAGAGTTGTTTTTTGCAGTTTCATTAAGAGCCCCAAAGGAAATACCATGTAAATCCTCAACCTTACCGCAGTGCATACACTGTATATGACTGTGAGAGGAGGAGTTAGCATCATATCTAAAATTACCTTCACCTACATTAATTTCATTAACTAGTCCAACCTCTACTAAAGTCTTAAGAGCCTTATAAACCGTTGCAAGGCTCATGGTAGGATATTCTGGCTGTAATGCCTTATATATAGACTCTGCAGATGGATGTTCAAATGTAGACTGGAGATACTTATAAACTGCTATTCTTTGAGGAGTAAGCTTGAGCTTCTTTTCTCTAAAAATACTAGTAATCGTATCCATTAGCACCATCCCTATTAATTAGTTAATCATATTATATAATAAAAGTTATCAAGTGTCAAAAGTTTTTGGATATATTAACTAAAAAAATAACTATAATATTAATTTTAGTTATTTTTTTAACAGAAAGATTTTAATCATCTATTTATTCTCCGCTTTTGTATATATTCTATTAATAAGGTAAGAGAGTAATCATATAGGATAAATAAAAGCTGAAGTAATAATACTAAAGGTATAAAAGGAAGTTCCATAGGTAAATTCATTAATATTAGCTCTTTACCAATTATATACAGCAAGGCTGTAGTCACGTTGAAATATATAAGCTTTAAAATTATTTCAATATAAGTCTTCCTAATTCTTTCGACTAGAAATTTTATAATTCCATAAGGTCCAAATAAAAAAATATATAAGATTGAAATTGTATTTAGGCCTAGTAAAAAGGAGAGAATGGAGCTAGCTACATATATAATTGTTCCCTGTGTTATATTAAGTGAAAGAATTCCCATAGGTACAAAGACCGAGGAAATAACCATAAATGTCAGCTTATTTGTAGGAATAAATCTTGCTAGATATAAGGTTAATAGGGTTAAGGCCACTAACATCCCACCCTTTGCGGCATTTATACTCTGTTTCAATGAGAACACCTCTTATTCTATAAAAACTATGTACTGTGTTAACAGCAGGGGATTAAATCTCCACCCATACATTCACATAAGCAATCAAGACATATTAGATTCATACAGCAGTCCAAGCTATCATTATTGCCTCTTGTACCGTAATACTGCTGTCTGTATCCGTTGTTTCTATTCTTAAGAAAGGTAAAAGCACGGGCATATTCAAGATTATTTGGATTTATAGTACATGCATTTTGAAGGTAGTTGTATGCGGAATCATAGAAGCCTTTATTCATTTGTACCATGCCCATTAGATAATTCCATTCAGCATCTCTAGTAAATATATTATTGAGCTTTTCCTCCGCATAATCATATCTTCCGAATTGGATATCATTTCTTATATCCTGATAACTGGAGCTGTAGGTGGAGCTTGACTGATAACTACTCTGGGAATAGTTTCTGCTCTGATCTGCATTACTTGAGTAACCCTTCATAAGGGTATCATAAGCTTCATTAATTTCTCTCATCTTTTCTTCTGCCAAGTCTTTAAGAGGGTTATTTCCGTACTGATCGGGATGATATTTTTTTGCTAATTCTCTATAGGCAGCTTTTATTTCTTCTTTAGATGCAGTTTCCTTTACACC
>JAEXSY010000266.1 GCA_023440105.1 Bacillota bacterium | reverse complement strand
GGTTGAGGACTCCGGAAGAGGCTATAGAAGAGTAGTAGCTTCTCCAAGGCCAAAGGAAATAATAGAAATAGAAACTATTAAGAACCTTGTAAACGCTGGTGAGGTGGTTATCTCCTGCGGAGGCGGTGGTATACCTGTAACCAGAGAAGGACACCACTTAAAGGGTGCTGGTGCTGTAATAGATAAGGATTTTGCTAGCTGCCTACTGGCTCAAGAGGTGGATGCAGACTTCCTTATAATCCTCACTGCTGTGGAAAAGGTAGCCATAATCTTTGGAAAGCCAGAGGTTAAATGGCTGGACAACATCACCGTAGAGGAAGCCAAAAAATACATGGCTGAAGGACACTTTGCTCCTGGCTCTATGCTGCCAAAGGTACAAGCTGCTGTAGAATTTGCTTCATCGGATCCTAAGAGAAGTGCTTTGATAACATTGCTTGAGAAGGCGAAGATGGGGATTAGAGGGGAAACAGGAACGCACATTTTTAAAGGATAGTGAAGAACTAAGAGTGAAAAGTGAAGAGTTGAAAGAGCAAAGGCAAGGGATAAGAGCAAAGAGTAAAAGAGCAAAAGCTAAGAGAAGAGAGCTAAGAACTAAAAGCTAAGAGATAAGAGTGAGAGAGCAAAAGCAAGGGACAAGAGCAAAGAGTAAAAGAGCAAGGGCAGTGAAAAACTAAGAGCGAGAAGGGCAGTGAAGAACTAAGAGTGAAAAGTGAAGAGTTGAAAGAGCAAAAGCAAGGGACAAGAGCAAAAGCAAGGGATAAGAGCAAGAACAAAGGACAAGAGCAAAGAGAAGGTTATAGTGAAGAACGGAGGATTAGGGCCCTTGTGGTGAGGGTGGAGATTGTGGGATTGATTAAATGAATATGGGGGTTAGGCTTATGTTAAATTCTAAGGCTCAGAAAATTGTTAAGGATGAAGGTTCTTTGTTTGAGCTATCGGGCAAGCCGTCTTTTGCTATTGCTCTGCCGCAGTCTATGCAGCATGTGCTGGCTATGCTGGTGGGAAATATTACTCCTCCTATACTGGTTGCGCAGCTACTCGGCCTTCCGGAGAGCGATAAGATTCTTTTGATGCAGGCAGCTATGGTTATCGGGGGGATAACAACTCTAATTCAGCTCTTCCCTATCTTTGGTTTTGGGATGGGGCTTCCTAATGTTATGGGTGTTGCTTTTGCTTATATGCCTATACTGTCGGCTATAGGCCTTGCCTATGGTATTAAAGCAATATTTGGAGCTCAGCTGGTGGCTGCTTTTGCTTCTATATTTTTAGGAATGCTTATGGGAAAAATAAGAAAATTCTTCCCACCTATAGTTAGTGGTACGGTGGTTCTAAGTATCGGCTTATCCTTATACAGCACTGCTGTGAATTATATGGCTGGTGGCAATGCTTCCATGAAGGATTTTGGAGCTCCTAAGTACTGGATTATAACTCTAGTGGTGCTGGCTGTGACTCTTGCCTGCTCCTTCTTTGGAAAGGGCTATATAAAGGTATCAGGAATGCTCATAGGCATAGGAATAGGCTATATAATAGCTCTATTTATGGGGGGTATGATAAACTTCGATACGGTGAGAAGCGCCTCCTGGGTTTCCTTACCCAGGGTATTTAAATGGGGTATGGAGTTCCACCCTTCTGCCATTATCACCATGATATTAATGTATATAGTTCAAGCAGTTCAGACCATTGGGGATGTTTCCTCCACAGCAATAGGTGCCTTCAATCGTGAAGCTACAGATAAGGAGATTGGAGGAGCTATAAAGGGACAAGGTGTCTGCGGTATGCTTGGAGCCTGTATTGGTGGCCTTCCTACAGATCCCTATAGCCAGAATGTTGGACTCATCGTTACTACCAAGGTAGTGGCTAAGAAGGTTTTCCTCATTGTAGGTATTATAATGCTTATAGCAGGTCTCTGTCCAAAATTCGGAGCTCTAATGACCACTATTCCCTACCCTGTGCTGGGTGGTGCTACGGTAACGGTTTTTGCTGCTATAACCATGTCAGGAATACAGCTGATTTCTGAGCAGCCCTTAAACTATAGAAACAAGATGATAGTTGGTATTTCTCTAGCTCTTGGTGTAGGCATAAGCACTGTTACAGCTTCACTGCAGTTCTTCCCTGCTGATGTGCAGAACATTATAGGAAAATCTCCTATAGTTTTATCCTTCCTAGTTGCTTTTTTATTAAACATAATAGTTCCAGAGGATAATTCCTCAGAGGAATAATAATATCCTTATGAAAAGGTTCTAATATAACTGCTGTGCCATATTTCCTAGGAGCAATGGCACAGCAAACTCCTCAATTCTTTTCCAAGGCTTCCCTGGATTATATCCTTTGTAGAGAATAGATAGCCTCTCTTACATACCTGCAGCATCTGCCTTAGGAACAGACTGCAATGAAGCTTTTCTGCCTAAAAACTGAACTTTATACAAATATGTTTTATCATTATTATAATATCTCTCGATTTCAATCCAATCGGAATAAATTCCTTCATCAGTGTAGAAGCATGAACCATATCTGGTATAGCCCTCTTTTTCTTGAACAAAGGTTGTATCGGTTTCTAAAACTTTAAAGATTTCGCTTGCACCATTGTAATAATGAACCTTTAATTCCATACCCTTTCCTGATAACAAATCAGGCTCCTTGGTAATCTCTATTGAAGTAATTTCTCTGCTATCAGTAATGGTTATTGGATATTTTAAAGAAACATTTTTATAAGTAAGTTCCATCTCATTATTCACAGTATCCAGTGCCATTGAAGCTGGATAATTATCCAAATAACATCTCGAAAGCTCCCATGTAGATTCATTCGATAAAAGATTAACTTCACAGATCTCGCTCGTTCCATCCTTATAGTTTATTTTTATAGAAGCTCCTTCGAAGTTAGCAAATATTTCATAATCAAGCGAATATTCTGTTCTATTAGGCGGTTTCACAACCTCCAAGCTCTGCACATCTGTTTCTTTAACTTTTATACTATAATTGTCATAGCATCCCATATATACAACCTGCATAGTATTCGCATCTTTCATAAGTTCAAAGGGTGCTGCGTTATAATCAATATCAATTGGATACCCATCAAAATAACATGAGTCAGTGCCATTCCATTCCCATTCCTTAACTTCTCCTGATTTATATATTATTTTTATTTTTAAACCATCTAAATTCTGCAAATAATTACTAAAGGGATAGCCTTCAAAAAATTCCTTCTTATAAGGCTCGCTTACTATTTCTATTTTCTCTACAGGATTATCAATAATGCTTACAGAAAATTCATCCCTTTTTCCCTGATAGGAAACCTCACATTTCAATTCACCGATTTGCCTTCCAAACCCATCATAATTTATTTCGAACAACTCTCCTTTAAAATCATACTTTAGAGAATTATCAAAAGTATATATTTCACTGCTACCATCACTATATTTTATCTCTATTTCCATTCCTTTTGGATCTATTTCATATATGTATTGATATTCCTGATCTTCAACATAGAAACCACTCACATTTTTATCACCATCTGCTTTCTCTATGTATTTAGTTTTATCAGGAAGCTTAACAATTTCAATTTTATCAACCTTTGACTCTACAACCTCAACAGGAATGTCAACTCTACATCCTCTATAAGTTATTTCAATTTTCTGCTCGCCAAGCTCCCAGTGGTTTTCTTTTTGATAGGTTTCAAACTCTAAAAAGAAATCCTTATAGAAATTTTCAAGCCATTCATCATAAACATACATATCCTCGCTTCCATCATCATATATTATTTTCATTTCCATTCCAGTAAAGTCAAAATAAGTATAGTGATAGTATTCTTTTCCTTCTTCATCCTCAATCCAGACACCGGAAGAATTTTCTACAAAAGTAGTTTTATCTGGTAACTTTTCAATAACTAGCTCAACAACAGTTTTATTTTTCGCCTCAATTTCAGTTTTCTTTTTATTGTCTTTGTCTGTATTACACCCTGAAGCCATAAAACTGAAAATTAATAATAAAATACTAATAACACAAAATAGAAGTTGTTTATGTTCCGTTTCTTTTACAAGTTCCATCCCTAATTATCCCCCAATCACAATAATGCGGCGCTTCACCTTTCCATAAAACCCTTATTCTCTATCTTTACCATGATATTAAGTACCAATCCCTTCCCTTATTACCTAAGATAATGTTAAAAGAGTCTTTTCTCCAAACCTTCCCATCATTAACGATAGAAACAACAAGCTCCACTGATTTCATTTCTTTAATTTCTTTACTGAGGTTATAGGAATAGTAAGGAACCCTTGATAAACTTGTCATTTCATTCATAGTAATCTCAGCTTCCTTTACTATTTCATATTTATACGTCCATCTATTGCCATACAAATTATTCGGTCCTTCAGTCCTATCAGGCATTAATATATCAAGCATTTTGAGTACTTTTTCTTTAGTTTTCATACCTTCTGTAGTTGAATCAAGGAACCATTGTGAGCTGCCAATGGTGCTAATAACATCCTCTGGTAGAAGGCTGTAAAATAATTCTGTATCGTCTGTATAGCAGGCTTCTACAAATAGGTCAATTGTCTTATTATAATCCCTTACAAAAAAGCATAGACTTCCAATTACACCTATTAAAATTACAAAAGTACAAATAACCAAGGCTCCTGCAGCTCTATGATATTGTTGATCATTAACAATACTGCTTCCAAATATTTCACTTGTTATCTCGCATATATTACGACCACAACTAGGACAATATTCGTAAAATTCTGATATTTCTTCCTGGCAGTCAGGACAAGTAACATCTGTCTTTATTCCTTTAGGGCTATTTTTAATTTCCTTTATTTTTTCTTTATTCTCCAAAATACGGATAATTATAGAATTGGCATATCCTGAAGGAGAGTTATTTAAGTGATCATAATATTTCTTACCAATGGTTATGCAGTTAGCATTTAGCTGATTAAGCTTTTTGTTAACCTCCTTGTTTAATTTGACTAACCTTCTAGAGTCAGCAATATTTATTTTTTTCTTATTTGACCTTGAAGTATCTAATGTTAAAAGGTTATTATCCTTGCTAGAATAAATCTCTATTGAATTTTCCGGAGAGTTATCTTTAATTATATTTCTATTATCTAAATGAGTTATTTCCTTGCCACAGTAAGGACAAAATTTGCTTCCATTTTTTATTTCAGCACCACAGTACAAGCAGTAATCAATTTCTTTTATTTCATTAATTTCCTTTCTTAAAGAAGTAATTTCATCCATTAAATCAGCTGATTCCTTAATAAGGGGAGCAATATCATCAAAAAGAATGCTATTTTCATCCTTTAAGTAAAGAAAGCCTAGTTTTTTATAATCTTCTACAATCTTCTTTTCTATTTTTGATATTTTCCCTTTAGTTTTTATATCTCTGGCTTTTTTGTAGGCAGTAGAAAATGCTCTTAAACCCGTTTTCGTTATCCTTTTTCCAATGCCATCTATAATATTTGTTATCTGCACCACTTTATTTTCTCTCCTCTATGATTCCTTAAGGCAGGGATGCTGTAGTATTTAGTTATACTGTTATCATATATCTTTATATTTCGCCATAATTAGTCATTTACATAATTGTACTATATTTATTTACTAAATAGAATAGATATCTGTTAAGAGTAATAGATGAAACCTGATAAAAAGTTTTTTCTACTTTAGTTATTCATAAGCAGTATTTACAAAATGATTCGAATATGCTAAAATACACTCAATGCAAAACAAATCTTTAATTCGAGATAGAAAGCTCGACAAGATTGTTATATTGAATAGCCTAAGTGGTACATGCCTCTTTAGCTGTGATTTTGGAATATACAATCTTGCCATGCCCTTTGTGCATTGCAGGATTTTTTTTGCAAATTTCTACTCCTCAAGGAATATTATTTTTTCCTTGATAAGTACACAACTATGATTTAAGGAGGCTTTTAATATGGTAAAGAACAAAAATCAGAATCTCCAAGAAGGTATTTTTGACGCTAGGGAATTAGGAACCCCAAAGATGATTCTTCTTGGACTGCAGCACACCTTTGCAA
>JAEXSY010000214.1 GCA_023440105.1 Bacillota bacterium | reverse complement strand
CTTGATGTCAAGTGTTTTTTTACATTTTAAAAGCAAACCATGAGTTCTGATTTGCTTAGTTAAATCTTTATTACAAAGTAAAAAATACATCTTAAATATATTGAGAACTTTTAACTCTCTAGTTATTATAAGTAATTAAGTTTAATAATTATTCTTTTTACCTACATAATAAAGCATTTTAAATGCTATTCGTTTATTTATTCTTAAGCCACCTATACTCTGAGTACAACAATTAATGAATTAATACTCATAACTTAAAAAATTTACTCATTACCTTAATAACAATTAATAATATTTTGGAGCACAAAAAAACTGATTTATCAGCCTAATAGCTAATAAACCAGCTTAGTTACCTAGCGATTTTTATATTTGATTATCTTAATAGCTGAAGTACAGCTTGTGGCTGTTGGTTAGCTTGAGCAAGCATAGCCTGAGCAGCTTGATTAAGGATATTGTTCTTAGAGAAGTTCATCATTTCCTTAGCCATATCAACGTCTCTGATTCTTGATTCTGCTGCTGTTAAGTTTTCAGAAGCATTGTTTAAGTTAGAAATAGTATGCTCTAATCTGTTTTGATTTGCACCCAATAATGAACGAGTACTTGACGTACTAGCTATAGCCGTATCCACTAGAGTTAAATTGTCATCATGTGTTCCAGCTTCTACATCGATAGTCGCAACCCCTAAATCTACTGCACTAAATCCAAGAGGTGTTTTTGGGTCTGCAGTTGTTTCTCCCGAGTTAATCTTTATAGTTAAGGCTTGATCTTTGTTTGCTCCAATTTGAAGGTCCGCTGAGTAAGTTCCATTTAAAAGCTTCTTTCCGTTAAACTCAGTTCTGTTTGCTATTCCAGTCAATTCATCATTTAATGCATTGATTTCATCCTGTATTGCTGTCTTGTCTTGATCTTCTAATGTCCCTGCATTACCTGATTGAACAACTAATTCTCTCATTCTCTGAAGAATTGAGTGAGTTTCGCTTAAAGCACCTTCGGCTGTCTGAATTAATGAAATACCATCCTGAGCATTTCTTGAAGCCTGGTCAAGGCCTCTAATCTGACCTCTCATCTTTTCGGAGATAGCAAGACCTGCTGCATCGTCTCCGGCTCTGTTAATTCTAAGACCTGAAGATAACTTCTCCATAGCCTTTCCAGAATTAGCTGTGTTGATTCCCATATTTCTATGAGCATTCATAGCGTTAAGATTGTGATTAATAATCATTATAAAATTCCTCCTTGAATTTTGTTGGACATCCTTGTCCTGATATTTCAGCGGTATAGGCCTATTTTTAATTACCTCTGTAACAATAATTTCGGATGAGAAATTTCATACTGAAGAGATTTTTCGAGGGATTTTTCTTGTATTTATAGACACATTTTTAATTTAATAAATTATGCACATTATAATCAAACTACAATTCGACATATTAATATGCTTTCAATTACATTTTAGAAGATGAATAATATTAGTTAAGCCTTAGTTTACACATTAATTTATACTGTTATTACTTAAAAATAAATTTATAAATAAACAATAATATAATCTACATAATAATATTTTTAAATATTTATCATAAAAATAAGTTTATAAATTATGGATAAATTCAGGAAAAAATGATTTAGAGTTAATCCTGTAAACACTTTTGAGGAATAAAAAAAGCAGCAAGGTCTATGGAAGCTCTGCTGTTTCTATCTCTCAGTGATTTGTCTTTTATTAATTGTAATTAATCTTATTATTGTATATAATTACCATAACATTGATTATCTTTAATCATAATTTCAGGAGGTTAAATATGGTTATATTTTTGACCGTTTTAGGTTTTATCATGATTGCTTTCGCATTATTGGGACCGGGCTTTTGGGGATGGTATTATTCTATAGTATTCTTCGCTTTGGGGATATTATATTTTTGCCTGGGGAGAGTATATTCACTGCTGAAGGAAATAAAAGAAAGACTAGATAAACTAAACGAGGATAAATAGTCTTTCTCTTATACTGTTATATAATTATTTTCTATTGTTTTATCATCTTTGTATTTAATGACTGATATTTATCTATTGGGTGGATACAACTCATAAAATCTATCATAAATTTCTGTATTTCCATTTAATACTGGTCTATATTCAAGTGTACCGCTTTCTGGGAGGAAGAGTCCATAATGGTCTTTATCAATGAATACAATGGTTGCCCTTGCTCCTCTTTTAAATACAAAGGTTACTGTATAAGCAGAAGGATAGTTTTCTATTCTTATAGCCTTTTCCCCGAAGATAAACCGATTATATATATCAAATAGTTCAGATAATGCTTTTTCATCATTAATTATTTCAACATAGCTTTTAATAGGGTAGCCTGCAGTAATTTGAGAGATTGGATTCTCTTCAGAGGAATCTTCTTCCTCAAGTTGATTAACCTCCTGAACCATTTCCAAAGAAAAAATATACTCGCACCACAAGGAATCATTATTTTCCCCAAACCAGTCATAGTGTCCAATCCATATATTATCGACCAGTACAAATATTCTATAATTAGTATCCTCTCCTGAGCTATTTTGCACCTTATAGCTCATGGAAGATTTATATTTAGAAATGTCTAAGGTTATGGGTTCCTGGCCTTCCATGAGAACTATTGAATCTCCTAACTCCTCCTTTACATATTGAGGACTCTCCTGATAGGCTTCTTTTCTCAACCTTCCCTCAATATCATAACTCCAATCTATCACAAAATAACTCTATCAATCACATATCTTCTTCCCTTTGCTTTCTCCAAAAAATAATCTGGAGAAGACGAGCTCCAAGCCCCTAAATATTCTAGACCCTTTACCTTATATATTCCTAAGGTTAGATTCCCATTAGGTTTCTCTTCTGTATTAGGATTAGTTAAGAGCCATATAACCACAGCTATTAAGATGATTACTGCTCCTAAAAATACCCAAAAGGTAGGCCGTCTGTTCTCAAAAATATATCTAATCATCCTTTTAACCCCTCTTCACTATAGTCAAGCTTCATTAATTTAAGTCTAGCACATTAGTTTAATTCATGTAAATATTTACCATAACATCTCTGTTAAAAAATATCAGAGCACCTCTTTATAATAGAGAATTGAGTTTAAATAGTATATAATCATACTTATAAATCAAGTTGCGGATCAGCACATTTTATAGGAGGACAAATAGATGAATTATAGACGAGCAACTATTAATGAAATAGATATTTTAGCGAACTTAAGAAAACAGCAGTTAATTGATGAGGGGTTGGCTCCTAGTAGTAATATTGATTTGGAGCTGCATAATTTCTTCCATAAAAAAATGGAGGATGGTACTTTAATAGAGTGGGTTGCCATAGATAAGGAAGAAATCATTGCAACGGCAGCTATTATCTTCTACGATTTTCCTCCTAACTTTATAAATAAGAGTGGAATAAGAGGCTATATAGCAAATGTTTATACTAAGCCAGAGTACCGTGGCCGTGGAATTGCTACTAGCTTGATTGATGTGGTCGTGGAGGAAGCTAAAGCTAGAGGGATTAAGAAGCTGTGGCTTGGTGCTTCGAAGATGGGGAGGCCTGTTTATCTTAAGTATGGCTTTGTGGAGACCGATGAGTATCTGGAATTAAATTTTGATTAGAAGGCATAAAGCTTCCTTTAGTGAAGAGATTAAAGAAATGGAATTGGTTATACATAATATTATAAATTAATGGGGCAAAGCTAGAAATTAGTCTTTGCCTTTTACTTATTTGAAAAATTCTTGAAATAGCACTAAACTTATAATGGACAGATAATTATGAAGACTTAATAGCACAGTATATATTTTTATTTTGGGGGAATTTTTATGAACATATGTGGAATGTATTTTAGTGCCACAAATACTACTGAAACCGTTGTTACAACCATTACTAATGAACTTAGTAATTATTTAGGCTGCCATAAAGAATATTACTCCTTTACCCTTCCTAAAGACAGGGAGAATATTAAAGAATTCTCTCCGGAGGATATTGTTGTTTTTGGAACCCCTGTTATTGCAGGGAGGGTTCCTAATGTGCTGCTTAAGTATATTCGCTCTCTGAGAGGTAATGGAGCTAAGGCTATTCCTGTTGTACTATATGGTAATAGAAGCTATGATGATGCTCTGATAGAATTAAAAAACCTTCTTGAAGAGGATGGTTTTCACACAGTGGCTGCTGCTGCCTTTGTAGGAGAGCATTCCTTTTCTAGCACCCTTGCCAAGGGAAGGCCTGATGCTGAAGATTTAAATTCAGCAGTCCACTTTGCAAGGCAGATAGGTGACAAGCTGTTAAAGGGAGATTTTCACTCTTCCATAGAAGTAAAAGGAAATCCTAACCCTTCTGTATACTATCAGCCAAGGGATAAAGAAGGAAACCCAATTAACATCCTTAAGATAAAGCCCAAAACTAACAGCAGCTGCATAGACTGCAAGCTCTGTGCAGAGATATGCCCTATGGGTTCTATAGACTTTGACAATGTAAAAGAAGTCCAAGGCATATGCATAAAGTGCTGTAGCTGTGTTAAAAAATGCCCTGTAGGTGCTAAATATTTTGATGACCCTGGCTTCATTACTCATAAGGAAGATCTAGAAGAAAAATATACTGATAAAAGAGGAGAAGTAGAAATTTTCCTATAGTATTTCTTTAGCACTGCTTGTTTGAATAAATGCAATATTTAGGATATAATATCTTAACAAATATTGTAACAAGGAGTGTTTATATGCAAAAAAAGCTTTTATTAACCCTTGTGGGTTTCTTCATAATATCTATAGTGCTTATAGGCTGTAGCGGTAATAAAAAAGTTATTTCTGGAGAGGATTTTTCAAAGGTTCTAGAAGAACGCGGATATACTCTTAATGACGAATCAGAGGATAACAAAAAGCTAACCACCAGCTATATTAATGCTAGTGATGCGGATACAGGAAATACCTTCCTGTTTATTGACTTTATAAAGGAAGCAGAAGCAGCCAATTTTTACGAATCAATACATAGAAGTCTCCATGGTATAGAAG
>JAEXSY010000430.1 GCA_023440105.1 Bacillota bacterium | reverse complement strand
ATATGGCAGAGTAATCTTAAAGAATATAGCCACATTACCTGCTCCATCTATCTTGGCCGCTTCATATAGCTCAGGGGGAATATTTTGAAGTATTCCTGTGGTATTGAGCATTGTAAAGGGTACTCCTATCCAGATATTTATCAGTATGATCATCACCTTAGCAATTCCTGCATCGGACAAGAATGGAATGGATTCCGTTGCTCCTAAAACTCCAAAGGTTCTTAGAAGAACATTCATTGGACCATTAGCATTGAATATAACTCTCATAGTAAGTAAGGTAACAAACTGAGGCATAGCAACGGATAAAACAAAAATAAATCTCCAGAAGCTTTTTGCCCTAGTCTTTTTTCTGTTTATGACAATAGCAAGAATCATTCCTAAAACATAGCAGCTTACAGTAGCAGAAAAGGCCCAGATAATTGTCCAGGTTAATGATGTCCAAAAAGTATGGGATATCTTACCTCCAAAGCTAAGCATATCAACAAAATTCTTCACACCAACCCAATCAAAGAGATTACCCGGAGGCTGATGCTTGCTATCATAATTGGTAAAGGCTATTAAAATCATATACACTAAAGGAATAATTGTGAATGTTATAATCCCTGTTACTGGCAAAAACAAAAGAGTTATATGAAGCTTTTCATCCTTGAGCTTTATTAAGTCCTCTTTAAAGGATGCAGGCTGCAGTCCTTTTTCCACCTGCTTCTCTACATAATAAGCACTTTTTATGGAGGCAATGGAAAGTACTATTGAAAATAATACAACGAAAATAGTAATTACTCCGTATAACAGTAAGAGCATTGAGTTGTCACCAGCAACATATTCATATATTTGCTTAGCTTCATTAAAAACCTCCTGCTGTGTATTTGTCCCTAAGGTAACAAAATTGTTTAAGGAATTGATACCGAATAAAACCATATAAGCAAACCATATAATCTCAACAGTTAAAAATATCAGTCCCTTTATTACTTGCTTATTAATCAAATTTCCCAGTCCCCAGATAATTAAAGAAGCTCTGGTAATTGTATTTCCACGAATTAATGCTTCTCCCACGCCAGTTTTTGGGGAAGCACTTTTTTTGTGGGACAGATTGCTACGTTCTACCTTCACTACAGCCACCCTCTTTTTCTTTATAAATTATAATTAAAAAAATCAATCAGTATTATATATGATAATTCTTTCTCTTTATTAAAAAGGTGTTCTTGAGATTATCAAGAACACCATGTCATTACCCTTAAGTAAACCTTGATAGATTATTAATTACTCTACCTTCATGTTTTCAGCAAACTTGTCCATTCTTTCTTGGGCATTAGCCTTTGTAAGCTCACCGTTTCTTATTTCTGTTGCGATAGCACCAGCGTTTGTCCAATATCTGCTACCAAATTCACTGGAGGTTGGCTGCATTATAGATCCCTTTTCAACCACTCCGATAATAGCAGAAGCTACCTCATCAGCTTGTACATCAGCGCTGCTTCCTGCAGTCTTGTTGGTAGGAACCTGATTAGTTTCCTTATACCTTTGAACCTGCATCTCTTCACTGCCAAGGTAAGCAGCAAAAGCAACTGCAACCTCAGGATTCTTTGAATTAGAGTTAACTCCTATAACCTTAGAACCATAGAAGGCTTTAAGCTGATAGTCAGTACCATCTGGATTGAAGGTAGGAAGAACAGCAACTCCTAAGTCATCTCCTAGAGCTTCTTTATACAGATTGTAGTTCCATGAACCATCAAACCATGCACCAACTCTATGGGCAGCTGATAATTCTGAGAGAGAAACGTCGTCATTATAAGCAACCTTAGGATTGCCTATAAGGTCAATTAAATAATTAGTTACAGCCAGTCCTTTTTCACTGTTCCAATCTGTACCCTTTGCATAATCATTTCCATCTTGACCATAAACGGAAAGACCTGCACCATAATACCATGCACCTAGCTTCCAGCCACCAGCAGAGTCAAATACGAAGTTATATACATCATCAGCTGTAGCTGTTTGTACTATCTTTTCCACTGAACCAATATTATCTTCTGGTATTAAGGTTTTATCATAATACATAAAGAAGGTATTATGGGTAAATGGTATACCATAAATGGCATTATCATAAGTAACAGTATTAACTACTGTTTCTTCCATTGTGCTCTTAACCATTTCTTCAGTGCTTCCGCCAAGCTTAGCTATGGCACCAGCATCAATAAGTCCAGATAGCTGGTCATTGGCAAAGAAGAAAACATCCGCTGCAGCTTCAGTATCCTTTAATATCTGATCCTTGGCTACGTCTTCACCTACAGCCTCAACAGTAAAGGTAATTTTCCATTCAGGATGCTCTTCCTGGAAGGACTTAGTCATTGAATCTATAGTTCCACTCTGCACTTGATTTTCAGGTGCCCATACCTTAAGCTCAACTTCTTTAACCTCACCTTCGGTACCACTGCCGCCTTCGCTAGGTTTAGACGCTCCCTGACAACCTGCTAAAACTCCTACAGAAAGCATAGCTGCCATTAGAACAGATAAAAGTCTTCTCTTCATAAACACTTCTCCTTTTATATATTTTTTTATACTGCTACAAAATTTGTAACTGTTTTCAGCTGAAAAGCTAAGTTAGGCAAACGGTTGCACATTCGACAACACCGAATCCATAACTATTAACTTAATCTAATATTAACACGACATGTAATATATGTCAATTATATTAATTAATGTTTTTAAAGGTTTACATTGTATGAAATGTTAATTTACGTACATATTATTATATATTTTTACTAACAATTCTTTTACCCTTTATTCAATCAGAGTTCAGAGTTTCTTTTTATTTATTCCCTATAATGAACTCATAGCTTCACATAACAAATTTTAAGGAGGACTATTAAATGGCTAAGAAACAAACAGATACTTTTATAAAGGAAATGAATTCTCTAGTAGCAAACCTAAATGTACTGTATGCTAAGGTACATAATTATCACTGGTACATTAAAGGACCTGGTTTCTTTTCACTTCATGCAAAATATGAGGAATTTTACAACGCAATTGCCCTTGATTTAGATGCCGTAGCTGAGAGAGTGCTTATATTAGGTGAACAGCCTATAGCTAGCCTTAAGGAATATCTAGATATGGCAACTATAAAGGAAAGAAAGAGCGAACCTATAGATACCCTAGAATCAGTAGCATCATTAAAGGAAGACTTCCTTATAGTATCGGATCAGATACAGAATCTTATAGAAATAACTGAAGAGCTTGAAGATGATGTTACTAACGATATGATGGTTGGATTAAAAACTAAATATGACAAGTACATCTGGATGCTTGATTCCTATCAAAAATAATAAATTTTAAGGACGTCCTGTCAGCAATTTATCCGCTGGCAGGATGTCCTTTAATATAGTTTACTCATTTTATTTTGGGGAATTAAAGATGGCTTTCAATTCACCATAGCCCTCTTCCTCAAGGTTTTCTTTAGGGATAAACCTTAAGGAGGCACTATTTATACAGTATCTGAGTCCACCTTTATCTATAGGACCATCGGTAAATACATGACCTAAGTGAGAGTCCCCTTCTTTGCTGCGAACCTCAATTCTGTGCATATTATAGCTAAAGTCAGCCTTTTCTTTAATGCTCTTTCTATCTAAGGGCTGAGTGAAGGAAGGCCATCCGCAGGAGGAATCAAACTTATCCTTAGAAGAAAACAGAGGCTCTCCTGTGACTACATCAACATAGATTCCTTCTCCAAAAAAGTCCCAATACTCATTTTGAAAAGGCGGCTCTGTAGCATTTTCTTGAGTTACCTTATATTCCATGGGTGTAAGCTTCTTCTTCAATTCTTCCTTCGAAGGCTTATTATCATTCATAAAAACCCCTCCTTACTATATTTAGCCTACTTTTGATTCTTAATTAAATAATAAAGGGTCCTAACAGAATTTCCTGTACCACCTTTAGTTATATAACTCTTATCACTATTAGCCCAAGCAGTACCCGCTATATCTAAATGAAGCCATGGGGTTTCCTTTACAAACTCTCCTATAAATAAACCAGCGGTAATAGTACCAGCAAATCTTCCTCCAGTATTCTTAAGATCCGCAATAGAGGATTTAATCTGCTCCTTATATTCTGGGAAGGCAGGTAGCTGCCATACTTTTTCTCCTGCCAGCTCTGAAGCAGCCTTTAGCTCCTGATAGAAGCTATCATCATTACCTATTACAGCGGTAGTAACGTCGCCAAGGGCAACTAAGGCTGCACCTGTTAGAGTTGCAAGGTCTACAATCCTATTAACTCCTTCTTTTTCCACTGCATAATAAACAGCATCAGCTAAAGTTAGTCTTCCTTCTGCATCAGTATTTAATACCTCTATGGTCTTTCCTGCCATACTTCCTATGATATCTCCTGGCTTATAGGAGTTGCCTGCAATAACATTTTCACAGGCAGCTACTACAGCCACTACATTTGCCTTCAGCTTATTCTTAGCTATGGCATTCATTGCACCAATCACCGCTGCTGCTCCACCCATATCAGACTTCTTATTTACCATTCCATCATTAGGCTTCAAGGAGTAACCGCCGGTATCAAAGGTAAGCCCTTTTCCAACAAGACCTGTAACCTCTGCCTTATTTTCTTCATCACCAAAATATCTCATTACTATGAGCTTTGGTTCATTTACTGAGCCCTTTGCTACTTCTAAGAAGGCCTTCATTCCTAAGGCTTCAATTTCATTCTTGTCTTTTATTTCTACTTGGAAGCCAGCCTCTTCTCCCATGACCCTTGCTCTTTCAGCTAATAGTGCTGGAGTCATCACATTTGCTGGTTCATTGACTAAGTCTCTTGCAGCTAAGGTTCCTTCTAATAGAGCTATAACCTCATCCTTAGCTTTCTCAGCATCAGCTACCTTCTCCTCTGCTACGGAAGCTATTCTGATTTCATTTATGGACTTACTGTCCTCAGCTACCTTTTTGTAATTATTAAATTCATAGCTAGCAAGTACTGCGCCTTCAAAAATAGCTTTTGTTACTTCTTCTGTATTTATAGTGTCAATATCTATAAATCTAATGGTAGTTTTTTCCTTATTAAGCTTCTTTACTTCCTTAATAGCCTTAGCTACAGCAAATCTTATCTTTTCTGGTGTAAGCTCTTCTTTTTTCCCAAGACCCACATACACCTCTTCTTTAATTAATCCTAAATCCTTTTCCTTGGTAAATTTATAGGTACTCCCAAGCTTACCGCTGAAGGTACCAAACTTTACAAATCTTTGAACCCTTGCAGCACAGCTGTTACACACGTGCTGTACCTCTCCACCTTCAAACACCGGTATTACTTCCATTAATATCTCCGAATGTCTCTCCATTTGAATTGCTAGTTTCATTAATATCACCTCATCAAAATCTTTATATCTAATTATATAATAATAATTATCAATTGCAACAATTTTCCTAACTCACAAAAATTTATACAATCTAATTTTAGCATCAATTCTTCTTTTTTTCCTGTGTAATATAGTCTATTCCTAGGAATACTAATAAAAGCTAAATAAAAAGTAAAGGTGATGCTATGAAAGCTTTTAAGTTTATAATACTAACCTCCATTTTCCTCCTGATATCTTCTATAAATGCTTATTCTCTAGAAGACAGCGAAATAGAAGAAATTAAAAATGCACTAGAAATTATATATATTGAAAGAAATAATATGTTTACTCAAGGTAATATAACTGACCTTCCACAATTTTTTAATTCAAAGAGTCGCTATGGAGGCTGGGCATTAGATCATGAGGTTCGAAGGATAAAATATCTTAGAAAATGGGCAGAGGAAAGAGGTATAGAGTTTAAAAACATCTCCTCAGAGCTTCATTTTAGAAAGATAACTGGCAGCAGTGATAAAGCTAAGGTTCTTGCCAATGAATACTATAAATTCACCTATGTATATAAGGATAATAGAGAAAAAGAAAATGTATTTGGTGTAGGGCTTATACATAATGTTGATTTGATAAAACAAGATTATCAGTGGATAATTAATTGGGATTGGTATACAGACTGCTTTGAGGATGCCCTAAAGAGCATATCTGCAGAAATAAAAAACCTTGATACTCCTATAGATAAAGCTTATACACTCCCTATAGAAAGTAGAATAAGTATAAATGAGCTGCCTGATAGCGATGAAGCTCTTCGAAGAAAAAAGGCTGTAGCCTATGCAGATAAATATTGCGGTATCCCCTGGGCCAGTGGCTTTGAAGATAGATACAACAAAAAGTATAAAAATTATACAGGAGCTGGAGGAAACTGCACAAATTTTGTTTCTCAGTGCCTGGGAGATAAAGAAGAGGGAGCAGCCTTAAAACAATGGGGCGGCTGGCACAGCACAAAGACCAGCTATGGTCAGTCAGAGGGAAGTGCCTCCTGGGTCAATGCCGATGCCTTCAAGAATTATCTCCTTTATTCCGGTAAAGGTACCTTAATAAAAAAAGGTGCTTATAAGGATTTAATCTCGGTAGATTCCAGTGGTAACAGTATTTTTTCA
>JAEXSY010000150.1 GCA_023440105.1 Bacillota bacterium | reverse complement strand
CTCCAGAGGTGTAAACCATGTCCTTCTCTATCTCAATCCCTAGTCCACTGAGCTTTTCAATATAAGCACCTCTTCCTTTAGAGGAATTATTAGTCAAAAAAATAAAGCTTTTCTCTTCTTTCTTCAGGCTATCAAGAAATTCTAAAGCTCCAGGGATTAGCTTTCCTCCCAGGTAAATAGTTCCGTCCATATCAAGTAAAAAACATTTAATATCATTTAAACTCCCCATTATATCCATCTCCTTATTAAACTATATGAATATTATAACATTTATGCTCAACCTGACCAGATAGGTGGAATATTTTATAGTATGTTCACTTGAATATATGATAAACATATTATAATATACCCATATAGGGTATATTAGCGTTATAATGACAGAACATACTCTAATTGTTAAATTATACTGGAGGAATATTTATGATAAATTTTCATTCACAGCCCACTACCTATGTGAGTCATGTAGCCTTAAGGGTTAAAGATATAGAAAAATCAGTTAAATTTTATGAAGATATAATGGGCTTTAAAGTTTTAAAAACTACTGAGGAAGCTGTAGAGCTTACAGCCGACGGAGAAAAGGCACTATTGACCCTAATCTACTCTAATAGCTTTACTACTAAGCCTTCAAAGTCCTCGGGCTTATACCATTTTGCACTACTTCTACCAAGACGTAAGGATTTAGCCAGCTTCTTACTTCATATAGCTGCAAATAGATATCCCATAGGTGCTGCCGACCATCAAGTGAGCGAAGCAATATATCTAGAGGATCCTGAAGGAAACGGTATAGAAATATACTCTGATAGAGAACCCTCAGAGTGGAATATAGCTAATGATTTTATTCAAATGACCACTGACCCTTTAAATACAGAGGATCTTCTGAAAGAAGCTAAGGAAGCCTGGACAGGACTACCAGAGGGGACTGTTATGGGACACATCCATCTTCATGTAAGTGATTTAGAAAAGACTACGAATTTTTATGTAAAAGGCTTAGGCTTCGATATAGTCCTTCCCTATTATAATGCTGTATTTCTCTCTAATAACGGCTACCATCACCATATAGCTATAAATACCTGGAATGGTGCTTCAGCTTCAGTACCTCCCTCAAACAGCACTGGTCTCGCTTATTATGATATAACCTACGGAAGCCAGGAGCTATTAGACAAACTGCTAGCTGCTTTAAAAAATATGGGATATGAGCTTACAAAAAAAGAGAACTCCTATATTACAACTGACCCTGCAGGTATCACAATAATACTATCGGTATAAACTAAAAAAAGCAAAAACTGTACTACGGAAGGAGAATCTTTATGGAATTATCTTTTAAACAAAATAAGGAATTCAGATGCTCTGAATGTAAAGCAAAAATAGGTGAAAATAAAGGAGCTCAGCTCGTCTTCGAAAAAGGAGTAAAACCTACTGGTATGAGACGCTTTCGCAGAACCCTTTCTTTCAATGCTGTATGCCCTGAATGTGGAAAAAGCCAGACCATAAGTACTGAGCTTTAATAGGATTTGAAAAGAATAGCACCCCAAGAGGGTGCTATTTTTAGTTATTAGAAGAATAAAAAAGCCATTGCTAATTATAATTAAAACAACACTTTTTAACATTTTTTTCCTATTAATGATATAATTGTATTATAGTCGTTATTAGGAGGTATCCTATGAAAGAGAATAATAAAAACAAAGAAAAGAAAGTAACATTAAACTTTTTTCCCTATGATTATATATTATTAGAAGAATATCTAGAAACCATGGCTATGGAAGGATGGTTTCTAGATCATAGAAAAAATTCCTCCTGGTATTTTAAGAGGACAGAACCCAAGGCTACAAAATTTAGAATAGTTCCCTATAAGAAAAGAAAAAACAAGGGCAAAGAGAACCATTTATACCGCAGCGATTTGTCCTTGAAAACCATCAAAGAAGCAGGCTGGAAGCTCATTGATTCTTCTGATGGTATTCATGTATTTTCTAATGATAATAACGTCCCCTTACCTGGTGAGGATAAAAACTTAACCTATAAATTAATCAAAAGGAGTACCTTATCCTCTTTGGTCCCAATTATTTTTCTATGTATATCTCTCTTTATATATATTCTAATAGGTTTTATGAACTCAACACTTATTGATGTGTTAATGAATAAGCCTCTTTTACCTATTTACCTCATACTATTCCCTACAATCTCTATCATATATATAGTAGAGCTGATAAAATTCATATCCTGGCAGAATAAGAGCAATAATTCTGCGGTTGAAAATAAGAGTAGCACAAAGAAAATTATAAAGGTTTTTAAATACAGACGTTTTGTAATTAGCTCTGCGCCTTTAATAATCCCAGTTTTATCCTTATTTCTTCTTATAGCCGAGGATATTAATAATGAGGTTAAGTATCCAGTAACCCTCCCTTTAACTCTTGAAGATATAAATTCACCTGTAACAACTAACCATAGAAAAACTGTCCTTAAATACGGGTCTCTTCTAGTTGATAATACGGTATATATGCATCAGTATGAAAGGCTTGTACAATCAGAAATATCCCCATTTCAATTGGTAGGAGATTCACTAGTTTACTCAGTTTATAAAACAAAATTTCCATCTCTTTATGATAATATCATGGAGGATATTGTCCTCAAGGATCCATTCTATAAGAAGCCTTATACAACTATAGAAGCTCTTCCCTTTGGCAGTGAAGCAGCTTACTATGCTGAGAATGATGAATTTAAGAGTTATGCCTTATCATACCCGGATAAAGTAGTTGTATTAACCCTAAATTTTGAAATGACTCAGGAACAAATGAATATTGTAAAGGAGAAATTCCAGTAAATGAATAGCACCCAATGGGGTGCTATTTATATATCTAGAGTCATCTCATATTGCGTTACTCCACTTTCAAAACCTCTGCTTATCAAGAATTTTTCTAAATTTGAGGCTCCGTCTTCAAGGTTTAATATGACCATTCCCTTTGCCTCAGTATTGTCCTTGAGATAGGCTAGTATAGCAGTTCCAATACCTTGCCTCCTTCTATTTTTATCTACAGCAAGCTGGGGAATATCCCCAGTTTTTTTATCTATAATTCCATAGCCCACTATCTCTCCCTCTTGAACTGCTATGACTCCCTGAAAAGCTTCTCTGTAAGCTACTACAGAAGCTATGGAGTTCTGCCAGGAGGGATAAAAGTCCCAAAAGTAGGATAATGCCATCAAGCCTTTATCTGTTATCTCTAAAGGTTTTAAAGTTATTTCCTCTGTATTTTTAAAGGTTATCTCTTTTTCTTTATTATAGTTTAAGCAATTGAAGCTTCTAGTTACTATAAACCCATTCTTCTTGTACAGTTCAACAGCAGGGGCATTTGATTGAATAACCTCTAAAACATAAACCTCTACCTCTTTTTCTTTTAGAAGCTTCTGAACTTCTTTAAAAACCTTAGACGTAATTCCCTTATTCCTATAGCCAGGCAGTACTGCTGTACCTAAATCATATACTGTTTTCCTTCCCCTATATTCCCTATAACCATTAAATATAAAACCTACAAGCTTCCCTTCTGAAAAATAACCCATAGAAAAATCGCTATTAAAACCTCTTCGCTTAAGCATCCCCTGAAACTTCCATAATGGCAAGTCCATCTTCACCTGATAATCAGAAAAAGCCTCCACAAAGGCTTCATGGAGAATCTCTTCTGGCACACCTGTTAATATCTTTATTCCCTCCATATAACTCACACCTCTCACAAATAAAAGTTAAAACTGTTATACATAACTAGTTAAATATATTTTACTACACACTTCACATATTAACCATATAATACAAATAAGGGTGGTTCTGTACATAACAAAGGAAGTGCTGCAAGAAAAAACATTCAGCTCTTAACAGATATTATGGTTAAACATGGCTTCACTCATATAGACAGCGAATGGTGGCATTTCAATGACAGTTACGCAAAGAAGTACGATATTGCAGATATCGATTTAAGCTTATTCCTAAAATAAATAGAATACCTTGCCAGGAGCAAGGTATTCTAATTTATTAATCAGGCTTTTTCAAAAGGATAAATAACTCCCCATTGCTGCCTCAGACTATCCATAAGCTTCATTATTCTTATAGTTTCCTTATGAGGCATTTCTGGACATTCAGTACGTCCATCTCTAATAGCCTTTATTGCTGACAGCACTTCATATTCATAGCCTGTGATCTGATTTGGCGTTACAAAGGTCTTAATAACTTCTCTATCAGTACTGTAAACCTTAATGCCTTCACAATTATTAATATTCTTAAACTCAATATAACCCTTACTGCCATTGACAATCCCATATCTATCGGTGACAGCAAACATATTGCTGTGAAGCACTGCAACCTTACCACCTTTGTAAGTAATAATTATAGTATTTTGTCCATCAACTCCAGTATCAGTCTTTACACAGTCAGAGGTAATCCTCTCTATCTCATCACCAAATATCATTGAAGCAAAGTTTATGGGATATACTCCTAAATCCAAAAGTGCTCCTCCCGCAAGGCTCGGTTCCTTAAGCCTTGGTACCTCATCAATAATATAGCCTAAATTTGCTGTTAAGGAGGTAACCTCTCCTATGGTTCCGCTATCTATTATCTCTTGAAGCACCCATCTCATAGGCAGATATCTGGTCCATATTGCTTCGGTTATCAAAAGTCCTTTCGACTCTGCAAGTGCAATTACTTCCTCAGCTTGAGCTGCATTAGCAGTAAAGGCTTTTTCACATAGGACATGCTTACCATTTTCAAGGCAGAGCTTAGCATGAGCATAATGCTCTGAATGAGGAGTAGCTATATATATAAGCTCCACCTCTGGATCCTTTACCAACTCTTCATAAGAGCCATAAGCCTTTTTTATGTTATATTTCTCTGCAAAGCTCTTAGCCTTATCAAGGCTTCTTGAACCTACAGCATAGCACTCTGCCTCCTCCATATTACTTATGGTATAGGCCATAGTACCAGCTATGTTTCCAGCTCCCAATATTCCTATTTTCATTTTCCTCAACCCTTTCTTATTTACCTTTTATATCAGTATAGCAAATTTTCCTGAGAGAAATAATCCCTCAGGAAAAAGTTAATATTTCAGCTATTTACTATTAGAAGAAAGTTTTACATCGTAGATATAAACTCCTTCAACTCTCTCATCCTCTAAAATCTTTATTGTTTCCTCACCGCTGGCATATATCGCTGCTCCATAGGTTTTTATCCCTTCATTTTCAATAAAATCTAAAACTCTCTTATAATCCTCAGACGGCATATCCATTGCCTTAAGAAGCTGTTTCTCCTCAATTAGATAGGAAAGCATGCTCTTTAAATGAATTTCAAGAATTTGCCCTGTCTCCTCACCTGAATAATTACCAAGCTCAAGATAAGGATATCTTTCATTATCATAAGCCGTTTCTTCAAAGATCTTACCAACACCATTCGGCTCTACTCCATAATAGTCAAAGCTCACACCATTAGGTATCCTTACTGGAATATAGGATATATTTATATCATACTCATTTTGAAAATCTAAAACCTCCTGGAAGGACATGTCCTCCTTAAAGGATATAGCTGAATACACTCTTGCTACAGAAGGAAGCTCCTGAAGCTCCTCTATAGCATATTCTAGAGATGAATTATCGGGTCCAGACCGATTAGCGCTGTGCTCCTCAGGAATATTTTCACTTCTGGTAAAGGCATTTACAGGTAGGTTAAGTCCATACCAATCCATAGGTATCTTTTCAAATATACCTTTATTCATTATAAAATTAAAATTTTTTAACCTACCGTTAAATTGCAGGACAACGTCTATAGTGTATTTTCCGTAGCCTTCATCAGTAATAGAACTCCCATTATACCAGTTATAAGGAATATGAAGCTCTGTATATACCGCCATAGGTAAATCTATTGCTTGATAGTAGTCTCCTAAAGTCTCCGAGGGATCATAATACGTAGATTTTATAACTGGAGAAGGTCCATACATGATAATCAGAACAATAACCAAAATTAATACTCCCACAGCTACACTGATCCTTCTAAGCTTTCTATTAACTGCTTTATTAATTTCTTTGGAAAAATCTTTTTCTTTTTCATGATTTTTTATCTCATCAGGAGCTTTTTCACTAAATATTTTCTCCTCACTAAGAAGTTCTTCATCAATATACTCAATAATGACTTGAACCTTTTCCACCTCTTCTTGAAGCTTATCTGCCTCCTCCTGTGGAAGTTCTCCATTTAAATATTTCTGAAATTTTTCTTTAAAGCTCATTTCTCTCCTCCTTTAAGCCTTGATAAAGCTTTAGCTTGGCCCTTCTTAATATTCCTCTCAAGGTTGAAAAGCTCATACCAAGCTGCTTTGCAATTTCCTCCTGTTTAAAATCACCATAGTAATACAGCATAATTACTATCCTATCTCTATCTGGGAGCTTTTGAAGCTCATAGAAGATTCTCCTATGTCTATCATCCTTAATGATATCCTTCATCAAATCCTCTTCATAAGGGATATCAAATTCCTGAAAATCTGTAGAATAAAGCCTCTGATTTTTTCTTAAATAATCAATATATAAGTTCTTGGAAACCTTAAATAACCAGGGAAGGAAATTCTCTTCGGAGGAATTAAAGGATAGTAAAGCTCTTAAAAATGCTTCTTGGCTTAAATCCTCTGCTAGCTCTTGACTTTTTGTTAGTGAAAATAGATAAAGATACAATGTTTTAGAATACTTTTCATATAATATTTTTAGAGCCTTGTCTTCTATGCTTCATCCCTCCCTTCACTTAGATAACGATACACTGTTGAAAATGTTTCAATTTTAACCATTTTTATACATAGATAATATAATTATATAGCAAAAACAGACTATGAATAGTAATTTACTTTCATAGCCTGCTTATAGCTTATTAGTTTATTTAATTGACAATTTGCTAATTGTTAGCTCTTAAGCCCCTTATTTTGTCTACTAACATTCAACTCTACTCTTTTTCAAAGCTATCACCTCTAGGATACTCTTCCTCTTTATACGGAATATTCCTCATGGGCGATATTCATGGTAGATTTTCTGTGGGATATAAGAACAACAGTCTTGTCCTTACATTCCTCCTTTATAGATTTAAGAATTATCCCTTCATTTAGGCTATCCAGTTTGCTGGTAGGCTCATTAAATAAAAGTAATGGTGAATCCTGCAGGAAGACTCTAGCTAATCCAAGTCCTGTGTATATAGTCCAATATTTACTTAAAAGCTTTTTTGCAAGTTTCTGTATAGCTATTATTGATACAAGTATCAGAGGAACACAGGCAAGGAGCATGGCTGCTTCCTTAATATTAATAAAGGACAATACCACAAAAAGGGTTATTGAAGCAAGTAAGCTATAGAAGAATTGTGGAAGATATTTTCCGAAATATATCTCCAGCTGCTCTATACCTTCTACGCATACTTGTACTATTCCACTGGTAGAGACCCTTTCCTTATAGCTAAGAAGCTTTCTATATTAAAGACAGCGATAATATTTGCTAAGAGAGCTATTCATTGATATATTATATTTTTGATAATATATCCTTTGGCTTCCTCTAATTAAACAGTATTAATTCTGAATATAAAATAATAATACATAAATACCATAAGGCTTAGTATAAAAATCCTCATAGCCCATACATCCACCATTATCAAAGGAATCATAAGCATTGTAGATGCGAAAGCTAAAAGAGAAATCTTTGTTTTCTTTTTCATAGAGCGATGCTTAATAAAGTCATCTAAATACTCCTTATAAAGCTTAGTCCCAGTAAACCAAGTATGGAATCTTGTAGAACCCTTAGCAAAGAAAAAAGAAGCTAAAAGTAAAAAAGGAGTGGTAGGAAGAATTGGTACTATAACTCCTATAAAACCACAGCCAGCGAAGACAAACCCTAAAAAAATATATAACATTTTCATATATAATTAACTCCCAATCCTATTGATAGTGAATATCATTTACTTTTGTCTTCTTTATTATATTTACCACACTTGCCGTAATGCCCCTGTTTTCAAACATGGGGATATAAGGCAACTATCTATGTATATTATATAGGTTTATTGTAAATAATACAGCTATGGAACAGAAATATAAATCAAATAATAATATAGTCTACTCATGCAAGTATCATATTGTTTGGTGTCCTAAATATCGAAGAAAAGTTCTTATTGGTAACGTAGAAACAAGGCTAAAGGAGTTGTTAATTGAAACTTGTGCCAGTATGAAAGTTGATATAATTGAAATGGAGTTAATGCCAGACCATGTTCATATACTTATTGAATTAGACCCACAGTTTGGAGTTCATAGAGCTATTAAACAAATGAAGGGTAGGAGCTCCAAAATATTAAGAGAAGAATTTCCACATCTTAAAACTAAGCTTCCTACACTTTGGACTAATAGTTATTTTGTATCAACTGCTGGAGAAGTACCGCTTTCAGTAATTAAACAGTATATAGAAAATCAAAAAACATCTCAAAGGAATTGATGCTGTGCAGTTAACTATAAAAATTAAATTAGTACCTACTAAAGAACAGGAATACATGCTAAACAATGCAAGTAAGGAATACATTAGAGTTGTTAATGCTCTAGTATCTGAAATGGTGGTAGCTAAGGAAACTACCAAGAAAACATCTAAAGATATAGCAGCATACTTAAATAGTTCAGTTAAAAACCAAGCTATTAGAGATAGCAAGTCTGTATTTCAAAAAGTTAAAAAGTCTAATTATGAGAGAATTCCAATATTAAAGAAACCCGTTTGCATATGGAATAACCAAAACTATTCAGTAGGTGAAGATACTATTGCTTTGCCTTTAATGGTAGATGGTAAGTCTAAAAGGGTTAGCATTAAAGCTAATATTAATGATAGAGCTAAAGACTTATTAATAAGCAGCTTAGGATCCCTTAGAATAACTAGAAAGAATAAGAAATATATGGCTCAAATATCTGTAACTATACATAGTGCAGATAACACTAATACTAATTTTATGGGTATAGATATAGGGTTGAAAGTACCTGCTGTAGTTTACTCGAGTAATGGGAAAGTTAAGTTTTTTGGCAATGGCAGAGAGAACAAGTACATAAGAAGAAAGTTTAAATCCAAAAAAAGAAAACTTGGTAAGCTAAAAAAGTTAAATTCTATCAAGAAATTAAATAATAAAGAACAAAGAATAATGAATGATAAGGACCATAAAATCAGCAGACAGATAGTTAATGAAGCTATGAAAAATAATGTTTCTGTAATTAGATTAGAGCAGCTAACTAATATAAGAAGCTCGGCACGAACAAGCCGTAAAAACGAAAAAAATCTTCACACATGGTCATTCTATCGCTTAGCTATGTATATAGAATATAAAGCCCGATTAGAAGGAATTAAAGTTGAGTATGTTAATCCAATGTACACAAGTCAGATATGTCCTAATTGTGGTATACATAATAAAGCTAAGGATAGAAAATACACATGCATATGTGGATATGAAAAACATAGAGATTTAGTTGGAGCAATTAATATTGCTAGAACTGTGATAGATGGTAATAGTCTATCAGCCTGAGATACTATAGGTACTGTCTTAGGAAGGGTGCTGGCACACCCTAAACCTTAGGTCATACTCCGATATCAGAAATGCACTTTGGTTTAATCACTAAGGAATCCTCTGTCTTTAGACATGAGGAGTGTCAAAAAATGTTAAATAGTCAACAAACATTAGTTTTATAGTTTTATTTATAACATTAACAGAGAATATATAATTCCAAGAATCTTAATACTTTATTTGTAAAATTTACACTTTACTTACATAATGAATATAACTTCAGATTAAAAATAAAATATAATAAATGTACAGACTAATATAGTTTTACAAGTATGTTCATTAAGTACCAATATTTTATAAATAAAAAAGGAGCTTCTTCATGAGTTCAGTATTAGGTGCTATTCTATTTGGGATTATTGCAGTTATGACGCTGCTTGTTACATTAGGTATGCCTTTGGGTGAATATACCCTGGGTGGAAAATACAAAGTACTACCTTCAAGATTAAGAGTTGCCAGTGGAATAAGTTTTTTTGTTCAATTATTTGCAATGATAATTGTACTACAGACTGGGAGAATTATTACAACGGGGATTTCCTTTGGTGTTGCAAGAGGACTTTGCTTTTTCTTTGCTGCCTACTTATCAATAAATGTTATTATGAATTTTTTCTCCAATAGCAAAAAAGAGAAATATGTTATGACACCTCTTTCAATTATTGCAGCATTATGCTTCTGGCTTACAGCAATCAGTTCTTAGAAAAGTCTTAGCTATTTATAAAATACTTGAATAGCTTATTTAATATGCTCCTCATAGTATAGTTCTGGAATTATATTATTCCAAGCTTTACTAAGAGGAGCATATTGCACTTAAATATCCGTCATGATATGACCATATGAAAGCATTGGTTTTAGCAGAATAAACTACTGATATTACCACATGCTATAAAAACTTTTTCAGCTGCTGAAAATTATTCTCTTCTGTTTTTAGAAGCTTTTCCATCAATGCTAGGAATTCCTTATCTTGATCCTTATATTTCTTTATATTCCTAGTTGCTTGTATTATCCCCATGGTGCTTCCATTAATGAGCATCTCAGCAATGTGGGAGGGACTTTTATCCCTTAAGGTCTTAAAGTTTATCATCATATAAGCACTTATTTCATTGAGGGTTCCAACACCTTTTTCTTCATATCCTAATCTATCAAGGAGCCTCTTACTCTCTTCATTAATATGTCTATACTCATTTAGCTGAGAATCTATGTGTTTTTTAAAATCCTCTTCCTCTACTATTCCTAATAGCTGCTCTATGGTGTTAACTCCCATCTGAGAATTCTTATAAACATAGTTTAAAAGCTCTTCTGTATTGCTCATAGCATCATCTCCTCGAATATATTTTCTCCTATTCCTCAAAAAAAATTACATTAATATTTTGAAGCAATAATTTGTTATTTTTAAACTAATAAAGCTATGAAGAAAAAAATGTATTTTTCAAATAATTAGCATTTAATTGTCGAAAAATTTAGCATATAATATGTTATAATTAGAATGTAAATATTTTTCTATATTCGTCGCAGCATTTTTAGGAGGTTAATTATGAGGATTGGTTGTGTTAAGGAAATCAAAAAGTTTGAATATCGAGTAGGTTTAATACCAGCTAACGTTAGGGCCTATTGCACTAGTGGACATACTGTTTATATTGAAAAGGATGCCGGTATTAGGTCTGGATATACCACAGAAGAATACGAAAAGGCAGGGGCAATAATCCTAGATACGGCTGAAGAAGTATGGAATTCTTCTGATTTAATTGTAAAGGTTAAGGAACCGCTTGAGGAAGAGTATCAATATTTCAGACCAAATCTAGCTATATATACCTATTTTCACTTAGCTGCTAATAGGAAGCTCACAGAAGCACTATTAGCTTCAAGGACTAAAGCCATCGCTTATGAAACACTAGTAGAAGCTAACGGAACTATTCCACTATTATCACCAATGAGCCAAATAGCTGGTCGCTTAAGTGTACAAGAAGGGGCAAACTGCCTTAAAAATCACTGTGGAGGTTCAGGAATTCTATTATCAGGGGTGCCTGGGACTCCTAAAGGAAAGGTTGTTATTCTTGGAGGAGGCACAGTTGGAACTAACGCCTGCAAAATAGCCGTTGGAATGGGAGCCGATGTAACAATACTTGATATAAATCTCGATAGATTAACTTATCTGGACGATATGTTTGGTTCAAAAATTCAAACTCTTTTTAGCACAGAGGATAATATCAAAAACTCTATAGCTGAGGCTGATTTGGTTATAGGAGCGGTTTTAATTCCTGGAAAAGCATCTCCAAAGCTGATAAAAAGAGAATATCTAAAAACCATGAAGCCTGGTAGTGTTATCGTTGATGTTGCTGTTGATCAGGGTGGCTGCTGCGAAACCACTAAAACAACTTATCATGACGCACCGACCTTCAAAGTAGATGAAATCATCCATTATTGTGTAGGTAATATGGCTGGATCTGTACAAAGAACCTCTACCATAGCACTAACTAATGCTACAATCAAGTACGGTCTACTAATAGCCAATATGGGCTTGGAGAGAGCCTGCTTATCCCATAAAAGCTTATTCACAGCAATAAATACCTACGATGGTTACTGCACCTGTAAAAATGTAGCTGACACCTTTGGAATTGACTATAAACCAATTGAATATCTTATATAAAATAACAGCGGTGAAAATATTTCACCGCTGCATACTTATCTACTCTACCTTAATATAAGTGATATTATCATCAATAAATTAAAGCCTATATGAAGGATATTAGTTATTTTAATTGCACTTTTTTGAGGCAGGGAAGCCTTTTTATAGCAGCTAATAGCTGTGGGAATAGTTAATACCACCAGCAGAGAAAGCCATGGAAGCTTACCTGCAGCTGCAAATACTGCCGTTAAAAGATACATCAGCAAAATCAGCATTATATAAATAGCTCTTCCGCCCTTTCTTCCTATCAGCACCGTTAAAGTTTTAATGCCAAGCTTCTCATCTCTCTCGTAATCCCTAAGCTCATTGGACATCATCATGAGGGGTATAGTCAATGCCGCAGGAAGAGTATATATGATTGGTCCCCAGGAAAACCCACCTGAAAAAACCATATAGCTTCCTTCTACCATTAAAGAGCCCACAAGGATCAAAGACAGCCCCGCTCCAAGACCTCTCTTTTTATATACAAAGGGTTCTCCTGTATAAGCATAAGCACCTATAATACCCACAGCTCCAATATAAATAAGCTTATAGGTTGAAAGATACATGAGTACAACACCAATGGCTGCTGTAAGAAGCAGACAGCTAATGCTAAAAGCAAAAACCAGCAGATCAAAAGCAGTTCTTTCATATTTTAAAAATCTGTAGGTTTTTTCCCCGGGTCTATGATATTTAAAAGAGCCTTCATAAAAATCATTTATGAGATTAGCTGCTCCTAAAACACTCATTCCTGCAACAGTCACCAACATAATCTTAACAATGTCTAAGTATGTGTTACCTAAAAATAAGTATCCCTCTCTCTTAGCCATGAGGATTCCTAATGTAGTAGAGGCTACAGCTAAGGAAAGTGATAGAGGCCTTAGAGCTATCCACAAATCCTTAATTATTTTTTTAATGCGTCCATCATGGTTTAAATCCTTAGTATTCAATTTAAATCTCCTATGTTTAAAATTTTTATTGATTTCATTCTAAAAGTTTCACTGATGGTTCTCAATAAAATTATTCTTAAGCTTTGTCCAGGGGCAAAGATACTTCTCTATTATGTCTATGGCTTTAAACAGCAATAGCCCCATTAACCCTAGGACAATTATTCCACTGAACATTTCTACATAATTAACCATAGACC
>JAEXSY010000123.1 GCA_023440105.1 Bacillota bacterium | reverse complement strand
TCTAAATAATTATATATTCAACGCTTCATCTATTGCAGGCTTATCGAATCCAACAATTACAGATCCATTGATATCTAATACTGGAACTCCCATTTGATTAGACTTTGCAAGCATCTCCTTGCGTCCTTCTAAGTCTGTTTGAACATTTACTTCCTCATATTCAAAGCCTTTTGCTTTAAGATAGTTTTTAGCCTTTACACACCATGGGCAAGAATTAGTAGTATAAACCTTTATCATATTCTTCATCTCCTTATAATATTCAAAATCATTAATTATATTATACCATATGGGGGTATATTTGCAAGGGGGGTGAGGATTGAATTATTATCTATATATTTAAAACTTGAAATATAACAATAATTAGATTATATTTAGTGAGATTAGTAATAACTTAAAAAGTGAGGATTTATTTAATAAATACATTGATCAGATATAAAAATACTTATAGAAAGGAAGATACCATGGAAGAAAACAATTATATCTTTGGAGATCCATTTATATTATTAAGCAGAGTTAATATGAAGCTAAGAGATTACTATGATTCCCTTGGCAAATTGTGTGAAGTAGAAGATATTCCTCAGAAGGAGCTGGAGGAAAGGCTAGAGCAAATAGGCTATAGATATAATCAGGAGCTTAATCAGTTTAAGCCTTTATAATGACTTAAGCTGTTTAACATAAAAAATATGTTAATGTATTCAAGGAAAAATAAATCTAAACTGTTATAGTGGTCTAGACATCTATGGTGGATGGGTGTATAATAAGCTTAAGGAGAGATTAACTATGATAGATAAAAACAGTCCTATTCCTATTTATTATCAACTTAAACAGGATTTTTTAGATAATATAAGCAGTGGAAAATGGCAGAGTGGCCACTGCATAAATAGTGAAAGAGAGCTTTCAGAACATTATGGAGTGAGCAGGATGACTATCCGGCAGGCTCTAGGAGAGCTTGTGCAGGAAGGAATATTGTACAAGGAAAAAGGAAAAGGAACCTTTGTCTCTGAAAAAAGACTCAAACAAAAAGACATTATGAGCTTTTCTGAAATAATTTCAAAGGCTGGTTTGATTCTTGAAACCAAGGTTTTAGAATTCTCTGCTGTAGACACTCCTGATAATTTAAAGGAAGTCTTCTCTTATGATAAATTATATAAGATTGATAGGCTTCGTATGGTAGATGGTGAGCCCGTGGCAAAGGAGCTTGTATACGTTCCTGTTAGCTATCTAGCCGATATTAAAGGTGAGGATCTCAAAGGTTCTTTATTTTCACTTCTGGAAGAAAGGGATCATACAATAGCTTATTCAGAATCATCTATTCAGGCTGTTATGATTGATGATGGTCTTAAGGAGTTGTTTAAGGTAGACATTGCCGTTCCGCTATTGAAGACAGTAAACATAGTTATGGAAAAAGAGAATCGTGTACTTTTTTATGAGGAATCTATATATAGATCAGATAAATATGTACTCCAGGTAAATATAATGAGGAAAGAGGGAAGAATCAAATGAAGATAGTAGTAGTGAAAGATTATAATGAAATGAGTATTAAAGGAGCAGAATTTATAGCTGAGACTATTAAGAATAAACCAGATGCTGTACTGGGGCTAGCAACAGGTAGTACACCAGAGGGATTGTATAATGAGCTCATAACAATGCATCAAGATGAAGGACTGGACTTTTCAAAGATCACCACAGTAAACTTAGATGAGTATTACGGCTTAGACGGAGATCATCCTCAAAGCTACAGATACTTTATGAATGAAAAGCTCTTTAACCATATTAATATTGATAAGAACAATACTTATGTTCCTAATGGTGCAGCAGAAGATATCCAGGAGGAATGCAAAAATTATGATAAGAATATAGAAAAACTTGGAGGAATTGATCTTCAGCTTCTCGGCATAGGTGGTAATGGACATATCGGCTTTAATGAGCCAGAAGAGGAGCTTAACTTCGGTACTCATCTTACTGATTTAACTAGCGACACCATTGAAGCTAATTCAAGATTTTTTGACTCTATAGATGAGGTTCCTAAGAAAGCGATAACAATGGGAATTGGATCAATTATGAAGGCAAAGAAAATTATCCTTTTAGCCAGTGGCATCGGTAAAGCTGAAGCCATAAAGGAGCTTACCAGTGGGAAAATAACCACTGATTCACCAGCTACTATGCTTCAGGTTCATCATGATGTAACCTTATTTGTAGATGAAGATGCAGCTAGTATGATTAATATTTCAAAATAAATCCATTAAGCTACTAAGATGAATCTAATAGCAGATTTATGATATAATAATTAATGCAGCTTATCCTGTTTAGTATAGATAACCTAAACAGGATTTTTTGCATAGAAAATTAAAAAAGCTGGAGTTGATATTAAGTGGCAAAAATTAAAAACTTTTATGTATGCCAAAGCTGTGGCTATGAATCAGCTAAATGGCTGGGAAGATGTCCTGGATGCAGCTCATGGAACAGCATGGTAGAGGAGATTAAAAATATAAAGCCTGAAAGGGAGGCTATAGTAACCAGCTCCTCAAGCCCTAAAAGAATAGTTAATATTGTATCGGGAGAAAAGGAAAGATATGATTCTGGCATTCAGGAGCTAAATAGAGTTTTAGGAGGAGGCCTTGTTAAAGGTTCCCTAACCTTAATTTCTGGTGATCCAGGCATAGGTAAATCAACGCTACTTCTACAGACAGCAAACAATATTGCCTTAAAATATGGAAAGGTGCTGTATGCATCTGGAGAGGAATCGGAGGAGCAGATAAAAATTAGGGGAGATAGGCTGGGAGCCACTTCTGATAATTTATATATTGTTTCGGAAACCAATATAGCAGTAATCGCAAAATATGTAGAAGAAATGAAGCCCTCCTTTGTAATAATCGATTCTATACAAACAATGTATAAGGATACCGTAGCCTCAGCTCCAGGAAGTGTTTCACAGGTAAGAGAGTGCTCTAATGAGCTTATGAGAATAGGTAAGAATAATTCTATTCCATTATTCATTGTTGCTCATGTGACTAAGCAGGGGGAGCTAGCAGGGCCCAGGGTATTAGAGCATATGGTTGACACGGTACTGACCTTTGAAGGGGAAAGAACTGAGGACTTTAGAGTTTTAAGAACTGTTAAAAACCGCTTCGGGACTACTAGTGAGATTGGAGTCTTTGAGATGAATCAGCAGGGACTCAGAGAGGTATATGATCCCTCGGGGCTATTTCTTCAAGAAACGAATTTCAACCAAGAAGGTTCTATGATTATTGGAATTATGGAAGGAACCAGACCTCTTCTTGTAGAGGTTCAGTCTCTAGTGAGTGATACAAAGATACCTGTGCCTCGTAGAACTGCCTTAGGTATTGATAATTCAAGATTAAGTCTAATTCTCGCTGTACTGGAGAAAAAGAATAGAGTGTATTTTTATAGCTCCGATGTTTATGTAAATGTAGTAGGTGGCTTAAATCTAGATGGTACCACCGCAGATTTAGGAATAGCTTTATCGCTTTTTTCCAGCTCCAAAGGAGTATGTCCTAAGCTTGAGAAATTGGTGGCCGTAGGGGAAATTGGATTGACTGGCGAAATACGTCCCGTATCCAACTGCGATAGAATAGTAAATGAAGCAAAAAAGTTGGGATTTAAAAATATTGTGATACCTTATAGAAATTTGGATAAAATAACTATTGAAGGAATTAATATAATAGGGGTAAACACCCTTAAAGAGGCAATCAATAAGGTATTTTAACCCTGGAAAAATATGAGGTAAACTATGAGGGAAGAAAATAATTCAGAATTAAAAGGGATACTGAAAATTTTAGGACCGGGCACATCCTTAAGAGAAGGAATTGAAAATATCTTAAGAGCAAAGACCGGAGGCCTTATAGTAATTGGAGATGATAAGGAAATCCTGGATACAGTGGATGGAGGCTTTAGTATAGGATCTACCTACTCTCCAGCCAATATTTATGAGTTAGCTAAGATGGATGGAGCTATAATAGTCAGTACTGATGGAAAGAAAATCCTCTATGCTAATGCTCAGCTCATCCCAAATCAAGGTATTCCCACCTTTGAAACAGGCACAAGACATAGAACTGCTCAGAGGATAGCAAAACAAACAGGAAACTTAGTTATTGCTATTTCTCAGAGGAGAAATATTATCTCGGTATATAAAGGGGATCTCAAATATGTCCTAAGAGACAGCTCAATAATTCTAGGGAAAGCTAATCAAGCTATCCAAACCCTGGAGAGATATACATCTGTATTAGACAGAGCCTTAAACAATCTGAATCTTTTAGAGCTTCAGGATATGGCTACCTTATTTGAGGTAATAACCTGTATACAGAGAACAGAAATGATTATGAGAATAGTTACAGAAATAGAAGGCTACATAGTGGAGCTTGGTGATGAGGGAAGACTTATTGAAATGCAGCTTCATGAGCTCATAAAAGATATTGAGGAGGAAGGCATTTTACTTATTAAAGATTATTGTAGAAAAGGATTAAATCACAATGATATATATAAGGATCTGCAGCTTATATCCTCTGAGGAGCTCATAAGTTTAGATTCTATTGCTGGGGCTCTAGGCTATGAGGGCGTTCCTCTTATTGATACCTTAATATCTCCTAGAGGCTACAGGCTTATTAATAAGATACCCAGACTCCCGTCTATGGTTGTTGATAATTTAATCAAGGAATTCGGTTATCTAAAGGGGATTATGGAATCTAATATTGAAACCTTAGATAAGGTAGAGGGCATAGGGGAAGCTAGGGCAAGAGCAATTAAGAACGGTATCAGAAGAATTAAAGAACAGATTATAGCGGCACAACAGCTGTAAAGAGATAGAATAAAACCCCCAACCAAAGTAGGTGGAGGTATAGTCAGCCTGAAATAATTCCGGCTAATCTTTTAAGTTAAATTAAATTTTCCAAGAGTATTGATTTTATCATACTCTTTTATAAGAATATCATAGACATTAAGATCAAGAACGTTACATAAAGAGGTTAAATAAAAGATGTTATTGCCAATCTCTCGTTCAATCACTTCTCTGCAATTATCACAGAGCTCTCCCTTTATATGACTGTTAAGGCACTGGCTCAGCTTCTGTAGCGATGCTTCCTCAGAGTCTGTGTCTTCAGGAAGAGACTGCTTACCCGCCGTAAGGGTAATACATCCACAGTTGGTTATAGCCTTTGCTACAGCTCTATTGACCTTTGCCTGAGACTCTTGATATTTAGTTAATATATCTAGAATGCTTCTATGTCTTAGTAGACATTCGTCTACTAAGACATAGAAGCATTCTAGATATATTAACTAAATATCAAGAGTCTCAGGC
>JAEXSY010000038.1 GCA_023440105.1 Bacillota bacterium | reverse complement strand
GGTCTATTTTGTCTGTGAGATGCCACTATAGTCCAATCCTGTAATAATGGATTCCATCTTAATTCAGCCATTTTACTTACCTCCTAAATTCTGTTCTCATAAGATTTATAATAACAAGGGTTTTATGTACTTTCTCTTAAAACAAGCTGCGTATTCAATATAATTCTTTTATCACTAGTATTTGTAAAAAATATTTTGTTTAATAGAATATTAGCTGCCTGTTCTCCTAATGCCTCTGTTCCCAGGTCCACAGTGGTTATTCCTGGGGAGCTTATATAGCTTAATGGGGTATTATCATAGCCAATTACCCCCATATCCTTTGGCACATGAATATTATTATTCCTTAAGGCAATAATCAGGGCAGAAGCCATTAAATCATTACAGGCTATCACTCCATCGGGAAGCGCTTCTTCACTATTTACCATCTTCTTAACAATCTTCTCTATCTCCCTAAAAACCTTGAGGTTGTTTCCTTTCTTAACCCTAATAACCTTATGATAATTTAAATTATGCGCTTTTAGTATGTCGCTATAAAGGTCTTCTCTAATATCCAATGAATGAGACCTCTCTCCTCTTAAAAGAGCTACTCTTTTCTTCCCCTGTTTAATGAAGCATTCTAAAGCTTTTTCCATTCCATTTCTTTCATCATAAAAAACGCCTTCAATTTCTAAGTGGACCTCAGGGTCATGAGAGCCTATTATCACCACTGGAAGCTGTTCTGAGAGGGCAGTAAGATAACCAGATTTAATATTTAGAGCACAGGGATCAATAAGAATAAGACCGTCTACCTTTCTTTCCAAAAGTTCCTTAATATATTCCTGCTCCGCTTCAGAAATACCGTCAGTAGTGGATAACTGAACATGATAGTTTTCCTCCATAAGCTTTCTCTGCAAATCCTCCACTATAGAAGAAAAGAACCAGTTGGTTATACTAGGTACCAATACACCGATAATCTGACTTTTTCCTGTTATTAGTCCTCTGGCTAGCGGATTTGGTTTAAAATTCAGTTTTTTTATTGCAGCATCCACCTTTTCTCTAGTGGAATTTTTCACTGGGTAGTTATTATTAATTACTCTTGAAACGGTAGTTATAGAAACCCCAGCTTCTCTTGCTACATCATTTATAGTTGCCATAATCATCAGCTCCTCGATTATAGAAAACCTTTTCTATTAAAGTATAATAAATAATTCCAATAATTTCAATAGCCTGTAAGAATATTTACGACTTTTACATAATCAATACAAAAAGAACATCCTTTAACAAATGATATGCTACTCTCCTATGGAGTTAGCAAGCCATCTATGGATGTCCTATAAATAATTTTTTTATTCTTTGTTCCTTAGTATGTATTTTTCCATGGCATCAGCAACAACCTTCGCATGAGCTGCAGCCTGAACAACGGTTTTAGCTCCAGTAACTACATCACCTGAAGCAAAGACTCCTTCTCTGGTGGTATGGCCTTTGTCATCAGTTAATAACAACCCCCATTTATCAGTATTTAATCCTGTTGTATTGGATACAATATTATTTTTTGGGGACTGACTTACAGATATTATGATGGAATCACAGCTGAATAAGCCTTTTTCAGCCTCTTCTCCCTCAAGGCTATTTGTAGCCTCATAGACTATCCCTTCTTCTGTGAGCTCTAGTGGCGACTTAAATAATTCAAATTTCACCCCTTCTTCTATAGCTCCCTGAAGCTCAGCCTTGGTAGCTGTTATATCATTCATACCCTTTCTATAAAGGATAGTAACTTCTTTTGCTCCATTCTTTTTTGCCGTTCTAGCTGCATCCATAGCAACATCTCCAGCACCAATAATACCTACTCTATCTCCTAATTTATAAACCTCAGGAGCTTTTAAATAATCTATAGCATAGTGAACATTACCTAGAGATTCTCCTTTTATATTTAGGGTTCTTGGATTCCAAACACCAGTACCTATGAATATTGCCTTATAGCCATCATAAAACAGCTTATCTAAAGTTAACACTGGACCGATTAATGTGTTAGGTCTTATTTTTACTCCCAGCTCTCTAAGCCTAGCTTCATAATGCTCTAATATACTCTTAGGAAGCCTAAATTCAGGAATACCATATCTTAAAACTCCACCTATTTTATCGTGAGTATCAAATATAGTAACCTTATAGCCTTTTTGTGCAAGAATAAAGGCTATGGTGATTCCCGCCGGCCCTCCTCCAACTATAGCAACTCTTTCTTCTTTGTCAGCTTCTTTATCCAGCTTAATATTTTCTAAATAATATTTTGATACATGCTTTTCTATATCACAAAACCTAACAGGTTCCGATTTAATTCCTTTAATGCAATTACCAAGACACTGGCTTTCATGAGGGCATACAATTGCACAGACCAAGGACAATGGATTATTCTTAAATAATATTTCCCCAGCCTTAGCTATCTGTCCCTTACTAAATTCTTCAATAACCTCTGGAATAGATGTGCTTATAGGACAGTTATTTTTACACCTGGCGTTCTTACATCTTAAACATCTATCAGCTTCCATTACCAATTGTTTCATATTCTCAGTCTTCTCCTTTATCAGTATAACGGTATACATTATAACATCATAAACAGGTATATTAAAGCTAAGTTATTTTATAAACAAAGTACGTAAAAGTAATAAATTATTAAATTACTAATAAAACAATAAATTTTACTATAAATACAATTTAATCTTATAACTCAGAGAAATATTTTTCCATAAAATGTATATAATTTACTCTTATATCATGATATACTATAAGTGATATATCAAAGATAAAGATATCTGTATTTTAACTGAAGAGCATTATCAAAATAATAACAATATAAAAAGGGGACTAATTATGTTATCTAAATTAACAATGCTCCTTATGTGCATAATATCTACCCTCCTATTCTCTTCATTATTTATAGGATTAAATAATAGTATGCTGCATTTATTCCATCCAATTCAAAAATTAACCCATAAGCTTAAAAGAAAAAAGCTATGTAGCTATCTAACCTTTTTAATCATAATAATAATGATTACATTTTTTGATGCTTACTTTAATCTAAATAATATTATCCTTGGAATATTAATAGGATTCTTTACTGCGTTAAACACTATAGTCTTTGAAGAAATTCCCACGAATCCACAAACATAATTACAAAGCTATAAATAATAACTAAATAAAAAAAGGAGCTAAGGCACATGACATATACCAGTCCATAGTGCAGTAGCTCCTTTTATTTCTATTTATATGGCTAATTATTCGCCTTTTCTTCAATATGCTTAGCCAATTTATTTGCTATTTCTTCTATAGCTGCCTGATCCTCACCTTCAAGCATTACTCTAACTAAAGGCTCTGTTCCAGAAGGTCTTATAAGAACACGGCCTCTTCCCTGCATTTTTTCTTCTATCTCTTTGATTTCTGCTGCTATTTCCTCATCGGTTATATGGATGTCCTTTTTATTATTAGGAACTTTGGCATTCACTAAAACCTGTGGAAGCTCAGTCATACAGGAGGCAAGCTCTGATAATGTCTTCTTGCTTTTCTTTACTATGGAAGCCAGCTGAAGTGCTGTTACAAGTCCATCCCCAGTGGTATTAAAGTCTAAGAAGATAATGTGTCCCGATTGTTCTCCACCAAGCTTATAATTATGCTTCAACATTTCTTCAAGAACATACCTGTCTCCAACCTTAGTTTTTATTCTCTTAATATCATCCTTATCACAGGCTATATCAAGTCCCAAATTGCTCATAACTGTTACCACAAGGGTATTATCCTTAAGCCTTCCATGATCCCTAAGGTATTTAGCACAAATAAGCAGTATATAATCACCATTTATCAACTTACCCTTTTCATCTACAGCGAGGCATCTGTCTGCATCACCGTCAAAGGCAAAGCCCATATGACATTTTTTTCTAACAACATAATCCATAAGCTCTTCAGGATGGGTTGATCCACAGTTTTCATTTATATTCACTCCATCGGGATTGTCATTGATCACAACAACCTCAGCACCTAGCTCTCTGAAGGCTTCTACAGCCACCTGATAGCTAGCTCCATTGGCACAATCTAAAGCTATCTTAAGGCCTTTTAAATCAGCTCCTATAGTTTCCTTAGCAAAATCCTTATAATCCTCAAGAGCTGTAGCTTCCTTAACCATTCTTCCTAAATCGCTTCCTACTGGATTAGGAACATTTTTAAAGCCCTCTTCGATAACCTTTTGTATTTCATCCTCCAGCTCATCGGAAAGCTTTAATCCTCTATTATCAAAAAACTTAATTCCATTAAATTCCACAGGGTTATGAGAGGCAGAAATCATTACCCCCGCATCGGCACCATATTCCTTTACCAAATAAGCTATTGCAGGAGTTGGTATAACTCCCAGGGATACAGCCTCAGCTCCAACGGACAATATGCCTGATATCAGTGCTGCTTCAAGCATATCTCCAGATATTCTCGTATCTCTTCCAACTAAAATCCTTGGTTTATGAGTTCCTTCTGTCAATACAAAAGCTCCTGCTCTTCCTAATGAATAAGCAATGCTTGCAGTAAGCTCTGTATTTGCCACTCCTCTTACACCATCGGTGCCAAACATTCTTCCCATAATATCTTCCCTTTCTACTTTCAATTTTCCTAATTTCACTAAAAACCATTATAATATATTTTGAAATTATAAACAATGAAATAAGAGCATAACCTCAATTCAACTATTGATTATGCTCAAAAATCCTTATCTATTTATTATATAATTTACCAAAGTATATATTCCATAAAACAAAACGTCTTCCTCTGCATCAAAATAAGGTGAGTGAAGAGGGTGCTTCCCTTTTATATCACCGGTAATTCCTAATCTAAAATGTACTGAGGGAACTTCTAAGGCAAAAAAAGCAAAATCATCAGCCCCAAAGGTCTTATCTATAGGGAGTACCTTTTCTTCTCCTAAGAGTTCTTTCGTTACCTTTATGAATCTATCTGTCACTTTCGGCTCACTTATTACAGGAGGATAACCTAATACATAGTCAACCTCAGCAATGCACCCATAATTTTCTGCAGCACTGATAGCTGTTGCCTTTATCATGTCTGCTAGCTTATATCTTAAAGGCTCATCGAAGGTTCTTACGGTACCCATCAGCACTATATCCTTTGGTATAACATTAGTTGCCTTTCCCCCATTTATGGCAGTAAAGGTAATTACATGCTGATTTTGAGGGTCAACCTGGCTCCTAGACTTTATATTAACTCCTTGAATTATTTCCATGGCTGGATAAATAGGATTTTTACATTGGTGAGGCATAGCTGCATGACCACCTACCCCTCTAATGGTAATTATAAAATCATCCACAGAGCCCATGGAAGGACCTGCTTCCACCTGAATTTTTCCAATTTCTAATCCAGGCCAAACATGATAGCCT
>JAEXSY010000031.1 GCA_023440105.1 Bacillota bacterium | reverse complement strand
ACCTGAGCCTTCTCTTTTTCTAGATAATGACTTATCTACCTGGGCGAAGCGGTTGAAAATCAATTCAAGCTTATTTTCTGGAATACCTATGCCAGAATCCTTTACCACGATTTCTACAGAATCCTTTACCTCTCTCATGAATATTTCTATTGTTCCACCCTTAGGAGTGAATTTTATTGCGTTAGATAAAAGATTCAGGATAATCCTCTCTATCTTTTCTTGGTCAAAGGAAATTATCTTTTCCTCAATTTCAGTATCAAATATAATGGTAATCCCTTGAGACTCTCCATAGCTTACTACTGATTGAACTATTTCCTCTACCACAAAAACTATGTCTTCGTTAGTTTTATCCATCTGGAGGTATTTTCCGTCTATCTTTGTGATATCAATTATGTTATTAATTAGACGTATAAGCCTCAAGCAGTTTTGATTCATAATAGGCAGATATTTTGAAATACCAGAGGATACGGGAGTATTGCTGTTATTTAGGCTCTTGAGAAGTTGAACGCTTGTCCAGATTACATTTAGTGGAGTTTTTAGCTCATGGGAGATGTTTGAGAAAAATTCCGTCTTCAACATATCCATTTCCATAACTCTATTAATATCATCAGTTAAGTCTGCCATTTTTTTAGTAGTGGAATTAATTCTATTATTAAGCTCGGAATTTTCCTGGTAATATTCCTTAAGAGAAAGAAGAGTCCTTACTCTAGCTAAAAGCTCAGTTTTATCCGCAGGTTTTATTAGGTAATCATTAGCTCCTGCACGGAAGGATAGCACAAGCTCCTCTGACTTAATACTGGAAGTGAGCATTAAAATAGGAAGCTCATTAGGAGATTTTATTTTTCTTATATAGGTACAGAGTTCGATTCCTGAGATATCGGGAATAAATAGATTTATTAATACCAAGTCTATATCTTCGATATTATCTATTATACTCATAGCTTCTCTTCCCTTTGCTACGCTTATTACATTATAGCCCTCGGCTACAAGATGATTTTCTAACAGTCTTCCAGCGGCTATATCATTATCTATTATGAGTATTCTTTGACTTACACTGCTGCTTTCAAGAGAAGCTGCCGCTTCTTCCATTACAGAATAGCTTTCAATAAGAGCCTGGAAGGCTGTGCTTTTTGAGGAGACAGAGCTATCAGGTTTATCCACTGCTTTAGGAAGGGTAAAGGTGAAGGTTGTTCCCTTTCCTAAGGCAGAGAAAACTTCTATGGTGCCTCCATGAAGCTCTATAAGTTTTTTTGTAAGATGGAGGCTAAGGTTCGAAAAGGCACCATCCTCTTTATCTTTAATACTGTATAAATTGAATAAGTTGTTAAGCTTCCAGAAGGGAAGACCGCTTCCTGTGTCTTCAATAATTATCTTTAATATTCCTTCTACTTCTTTTCCTGAGATAGTGATGGTGCCAGTGGAAAGGGTCTTTATAGAGGCTTCAATTAAATTGGTGAATATTTGTTGAAGTCTATTTATATCCCCGTGAACCATAGGAAATTCTTCCGGAAGGTTATTTATTATATTTACTTTCTTCTCCTCGATAGAACTTTCGGCAATAAGAAGTACTATATCTACAAGCTGTTTTATATTAACAGAATTCTTAGCTAGAATTATTCCATCATTATTCAGTCTTGAATAATCAGATAAATCATCTATAAGACGAGATAACTGAACAGCACTATAATTTATAAGTCTTGTATTTAGGAGCTGCTCTTTACTCAAAGGAGTACCGTCAGCTACTATAGCCTCTGTAAGGCCTATAATACTGCTCATTGGTGACTTTAGTTCCTTAGCAATATGGCTTAAGAATTCATCCTTTAAAAAGTTGTTTCTTTTAAGCTGATCTCCAAGTGTTTCATTATTTTTTATGCCTTCAATATTTCTAACAGCCATGAGATAGGCTACACTAAATAAAAATATAAGGACTCCTAAATACATAAAATAGCTTTTATAATTATAAAAATACTTAGTGATTATATCTACAATAGCTGATAAAAGGAATATTAAAGAGATAGCCCCTGGATAATAGAGCTTCTTTCTTTCTCTTAAGGAGGATATAATAACCCTAAAAAATAATTCAGAGAGAATAATAAGATTAATGATTAAATACCCAGCAAACAAATAAGAATAAAAGTTTAAAGGAGAAACAATTATTAAAGCACTGTATATGCAGATAGAAAGAAAATTTAATTTAAGGAGTTTTTTTGATAATAGCTTTGGATATAGCTCGTTTATATACATAATAAAAAAATATATGTGAGAAAAAGCTGTAAGACAGTAAAAAATCACATATATTCTCCAGTGTAATATCCTTAATATACTATTAAAAATTATCTGTCCTGTAATGATAAATCTTAGCAATATAATAAGAGAGAATATACCTAGATATAAGGAATGCCTCTCTAAATTTCTTTTCTTAAATATCGTTAGCTGATAAATAATATGAATCATTGAACTGCCCAGTAGAAGACCGAATAGAAGCATCAATATTGGGTCTTCCGGTGTAATCAGATGTATATCAGATACTATAAGTCTACCTAGAAGCCCTAAGGTAGCAATATAAAACTGATAGCTTTCCTTCCCTGTGAGCATCTCATAGGAGGAAAAGCTATTGGGGCCTGTATCTGAATGAATAATATTACTGAACAGAAAGTTCATAGCTAACAGAATTACTACTGATGTGAAAAAGAAAAAAATATGCTTCTTATGCCTACTTAACTTTAGCTTCATATTAGTCACCCCATAAAATGATTACAAGGATAATTTTAACATAATAGTATATATTTTGTATACAATAATGTATATTATTGAAAGGTATCGTGACTACTCACCGAAAAAGAAAAATAGGCATATTATACACCATAGTATTTTGTGGAGTGAAGTTCTTTGCTATATGCTTTGATACTAGCTGGAGGAAAAGGCACTAGATTATATCCTTTATCAAGAAGTGATACCCCTAAGCAATTTTTAAAGCTTGTAAACAATAAAAGTTTTTTGGTCAATACCGTAGAAAGGATTGAGACCTTAGTAGAAAAAAATAATATTTATATAGTCACCAATAAGGATTATGTAGAGAAGATTAAGGAAGAACTGCCGTCTATCCCTGAGAAAAATATATTTATTGAGCCTGCTAATAAGGAAACTGCCACCTGCATAGGTCTTTCAGCCTGTAAGCTTTTAAAAAAAGATAAGGATGCAGTCCTTATGGTTCTCCCTTCGGATCATTATATAGAAGGGGAAAAAATCTATGCAGATACCCTGCTGCAGGGAGTGGAAATTGCCGATAGAAGGAGAGGAATTGTAACCCTTGGTATAGAACCTACCTCTCCAGAAACAGGCTATGGTTATATTGAAATGGGAGAGAGAGTTCAGGGAAATATCGCTACCTATAAGGTAGCTCGTTTTACTGAGAAGCCTAATATTGAAGTTGCTAAGGATTTTTTGATAAAGGGAACTTACTTGTGGAATAGCGGTATGTTTATCTTTAGAGCAGATGTAATACTTCGAGAATTTGAAAAATATCTTCCTAAGATATATAAAAGCCTTCTGGAAATATATCAAAATATTGATACTCCTCTAGAGAATAAGACCATAGATGAAGAGTACAGGCTTATTGATGGTATATCTATTGATTTTGGTATAATGCAGAAAACCAGAAAGGCCTTTGTAATTAAGGGAGATTTTATTTGGGATGATATAGGTAGCTTTTCAGCCCTAAGTAAATTTTTGAATAGGCAGAAGGGGAATTATGTTTGGGACAACGTATTCTTAGATCAGAGTGAAAATTGCTATGTTTTTGGCTCGAAGGAGAATCTAATTATTGGCTTTGGGATAAAAGATCTTGTAATTGTTAATGCCAAGGATGTAATACTCATAATGGATAAAGGGAAGGATCAGGAAATAAAGCATCTAATCAATGAATTATGCGAGCTTGAGGAATTTAAAAGATATATTTAAAGCATCATGATGTATTAAATTATTTTAATTTAGTTATTGACAGGCAAAAAGACCTTATCTATAATAAGAGAGGTTGAGATACTTTCAGGCATAAGGGAGTAGCTTGCGGGTTTTTATACCTGTTGCAGAGTCAACATGCTGATGTTTACATCTGGCTTTGTATTTAAAGCGAGACTTATGTATAACGAAGGGTTGCGTTATACATAAGTCTCTTTTTCGTATTAAATAATTAGGGGGATAATCATGGGGATAGGTAGTCTTTTTGTTATTTCATTAGGATTAGCTACAGATGCTTCGGCGGTAGCCATTTCCTTGGGCCTTAAGAGCTGCAGAGAAAGCAGAGGAGAGACTGCTTTAAAGTCCGGTC
>JAEXSY010000484.1 GCA_023440105.1 Bacillota bacterium | reverse complement strand
TCCATGCCCATAGACGCTGATTGTATCATTACTCTTAAATTCTTGGTCATCCTCTTAACTAGCTCTTCTCTGGTTTCTCCTGTATTTTCCATTTCATAAAGGATTGCGTACTCAGCAAGAGAAATACCTTTATCCTTACAAATCTTTATAAGCTCTTCACCATTTCCTGCATACATTACGCTTCATCCTCCTTTACAGGACTTATATAGGTAACCCTTATGACGTCCATTATTCCTGTAATACAATCTAGTACAGCCTTTGGAATGTTATCATCTGTTTCAAAAACCATAGTAGCAGTATCTCCTCTGTGATGTCTAAAAACCTTCATATAAGCAATGTTAATACCTTGAGTATATAATAATGTAGTTACCTTAGAAACCTGACCGGGAATATCCTTATGGCTGATAATTAAGGTTGGATAAGCACCGGTAAACTCCACAGCCTCACCGTCCACCTCGGTAATAAGAATGCTTCCTCCTCCGATGGAAGAACCCTGCGCTGTAAATTTTCTTCCTCCTCTGCAGCCTATCAAAGCCTTCACAGTATTAGGATGTACATCTCCTAAATCCTTTTCCGTAAAAGTAATATCTATGTTTCTTTCCCTAGCTAGCTCTAAAGCATCCCTTAGCCTCTCGTCACTAGGCTCCATACCTAATATTCCTGCAGCCAGTGCTCTATCTGTACCATGACCCTTATAGGTTTTTCCAAAGGAACCATGAAGTAAAAACTCTACCTTTTCTATATCCTCTCCTGCCATAACTCCAAATATCTTCCCAAGCCTAGCAGCACCTGCTGTATGAGAGCTGGAGGGACCAATCATGATAGGACCTAACACATCAAATACACCATATTTTTTCATTTCTCTTCCCCTCTCAAGGTCTTTTCCTTAGTCGTACTGTTTATGTCCATGGTATATTTTATAATACTTCTTATAAAATTAAAATAGAAAAAAATACAAAGCTTAATCCCAATTAAAACTTCAATTTGTATATTGAGGCTTTTTACTATCTATTTATATAGAATAACCGGTGTTCCTATATTTACTCTTGAATAAATTGTCGCAGCTACTGATTCTGGAAGGTTAACACAGCCATGGGATCCATTGGATAAATATCTTTCACCACCGAAGGAGGACTGCCAGTTAGCATCATGTAACCCAATACCACCATTAAAAGGCATCCAGTAAGTGACAGGGGTTTCATACTCTCTCTTTCCAGTATTCGGGTCAATTTGTCCCCTTAATATTGAAGGACTCTGCTTATTATAAATTCTGTATATACCTGCAGGAGTAGCATTACCTTTATTGGGATTTCCAGTAACGCAGCCACTGGAAAGAACCATCGTCCCATTTTTATAAAAATATATCTGCTGATTGGTCAAATCAATTTCAACATAAGTATTGCCAATACCATTATTAGCAGAAAACTCCCTTTGAGAATACACTGGCTCTCTTGTAACTGTTTCTTTATTTGTTATGTTTTTAGTTAATTCTGCTGCTTCCTCGCTCTTATTAATTATATAGCCAAAATTACCGCCAGGTACTTTAATTTCTCCTCTTTTTGTTGTTTTAAAGCTTTTGGAATTGCCGTAAGTATTGTAACTATAAGCTAGCTCCTGCACATACTTTTCAACTTCTAAAGAATCAATAGATACACCATTATCTTCATCATATTTCAGCCATTTATAGTAGGTTAGAGGTCCACAGGAAATCTCTCCATCAGGAACCTGATAGGTTATAACAGCTCCCAAGAATTCATTCAAGGAATTATTCTTCTTGTTTAAAGCTTCATTATCTCTCAATATCTTAGGCTTTTCATAGTATTTTCCACTAGAAAGATCAATTTCAAAAATATTATCCTCAATTAGTGCTTTTGCTGATTTATAAAAATCATCTAAAACTAGATTTGTTCCCTGATGCTCTTTTTTAATAACAAACCTTTTTTCACTTTCACTAAACTCAATTTCTGCGTCTTTTGTTATATCACTGCTGCCACTGCGATAAAACTCTGAAGTACTTATTTTATCCTTAAATTTCTTGTCATCGATTCTCAATGTATCTAAATGAAAGTTTTTTGTAGTAAACAACTTTGTTATTAATCCCAAATCATCTTCCTGACTTTTTATTTCAGTTAAGGTATCCTGTAATTCATAAGTCAAACCAAAATCATTCTTTAAAGAGTATTCATAGATATTTTTATTATCCTTAATAACAAAGGTTTTATTATCTAAAACCTTAGAAATAGCTTTAGAGGCTTCTTGAATATTCATATTGCTGATCTCAATGCCATTAACATAAGTATGTCCATAAAAAGTATCAGCATACTTAAGCTTAAAGCTAACAAAAAAAGCTATAAAAAACACAATTATTGAAGCCAGAATAATCAGCAAAACCTTCAAGGTTTTTGGCGATAGTATTTTACCTTCACTTGTCCTAGTCTTAATGTCCATAACAGTACCCCCATAAAAAAATTAACCAACAACTATATTACATAATTATCTCTTATAACTATATTATAAAAAAGAACATATTAGTAATCAATTATCATTAAGGTTAATAAATAATACTTCCCAAAGATTATTCACTTTATTATAAACATCATACTGGTAATATTAATATTTATAGAATAAGCTTCCTCCAATAAATTCTCTAAGTATTGAGTTGTCAGGAACATAATCTCCATTAATATCCTTAAAAAAGCCTAATAAGTTTTTTAATCTCGATGCCTCATAATAAACCGATGAATCAGGCTTTATTTTATCAAGCTCAATGAGAGCAAATCTTTTTAGTACAGAAAGCTCATATACCAGAGTAGAATTAAACATCACATCAGCTTCTTCCTGATATACAAAAATATTTCTTTCCTCTCCTCGTTTTATAGATGGCCATAAGGTGAGGGTCAATTCAGAGCTGTAGCCTCGAGAAAGGATATCCCTTACAATTCTTCTAATTTTCCTTACATCAGTGGTAGCTACTCTATTATGATTGTCTAAATTTAACTGAGTTAAGGCGCTGATATATATTTTAAATTTATTTTCATCTAAGATTGTAGCAGTGAGTTTAGGATTCAACCCATGAATACCTTCAATAATGAGTATACCCTTTGGTGGAAGCTTAAACTTATTACCCACCCATTCCCTTTCTCCTGTATAGAAGTTATATTTAGGAATTTCAACCTCCTGCCCGTCCATAATCAGACTTAAATGCTTATTAAACAGCTCTAAGTCTAAAGCGTCTATAGATTCATAATCAGGCTTTCCTTCCTCATCTAAGGGAGTGTTAGTCCTATTAACAAAATAATCATCTAAGGAAATAGCTTTAGGAAGATAGCCATTAACCCTCAGCTGAATTGCCAGCCTATTGGCAAAGGTGGTTTTTCCTGAAGAGGAAGGTCCTGCGATTAATACCACCTTAGCTTGCTTTCTTTCTGCTATCATATCAGCTATATATGCTATCTTTTTTTCATGAAGAGCTTCTGACACCCTGACGATATCTACAATCTCTCCATTAACTATCTTTTCATTAAGAGATCCTACATCAGCAACACCAATTATGTTGAGCCACTGTTCAGTTTCCTTGAATATCCT
>JAEXSY010000390.1 GCA_023440105.1 Bacillota bacterium | reverse complement strand
CTCTGGAGAATGAGAAGTGGGACTATGTAATTCTCCAAGAGATGAGTAATGGACCAATCACTTCCAGGGAAAGCTTCCTGAAGAACACTGCACTGTTGTGCGAGCGGATCCGTGCCAATGGAGCAGTACCGGTTCTGTATGCAACCTGGGCTTATCAGAAGGGCGGTAAGCAGCTGGAATCCTTCGGCATGGACTATGATGAGATGTATCAGAAAATGTATGATGCTTATCATGAGGCTGCCGATCGGAATGAGGCCTTGATTGCCGATGTAGGCAAACGTTTCTATGAGGAAGCAGCTAAGCAGGATATTTTTGCTGAAGATGGCTGCCATCCAAATGAGCTTGGATCCAGGCTTGCTGCGCAGGTAATTGCAGATGTCATCTTAGCTGATCAGGCAAACAAAGCAGAAATGGTGATTGAACCAAAGGCAGAGGACAACGATACTAGACTTCGTATCCTGTATCTCTATCAGATGCTTCTGACACAGACCGATGAGGATCATACCCTTTCTACAAAGCAGATCACTGACCGCATGATGGAGCAGCACAATATTCTTGTGCATAGAACCACCGTGCCTAAGGATATTGACTTGCTTCGTGCGGCTGGCTTTGAGATTATCGGAGAACGTAAGCGTGCCTGGGAATACTACCTGGCAGACCGCAAGTTCTCCGTGCCGGAGTTAAAGCTTCTGATCGATGCAGTGCAGTCTTCCAAGTTCATAACAGAGAAGAAGAGTGAGAGCTTGATTAAAAAGCTACTCTCTTTGACCAGTGAGAACAATGCAGATAAGTTAAAGAGATCTGTGCATATCACCGGCCGTGTGAAGACAGAGAATGAAAAGGGCTATTACATAGTGGATGCCATCAATGAGGCGATCAATGCCGGCGTGAAGATTTCCTTCTATTATTCTGAACTCAATGGTAAGAAGAAGGAAGTGCTCAGGAACGATGGAAAGCCATATACTGTCAGTCCATTTGATTTAATTTGGGATGGCGACTATTACTATCTGATAGGTTACTGTGATGAGAGGGAAGCTGTTCGTACTTATAGAGTAGACCGTATCAAGAAACAGCCGGAGATCCTGAAGGAAAAGGCTGTTAAGAAACCGAAGGAATATAATGTATCTAAATATACGACAGAAGTCTTCCGTATGTTCTCTACAGATGAAGCAATTGATGTAACATTGCTATGCGACAACTGTATTATGAAGTCTGTGGTTGATAAGTTTGGTATGAAAATTAAGACTCAAAGCGTAGGTGAGGAAAAATTCTGGATAAAAGTTAAAGTCTGCGTGAGTCCAACTTTCTATCGATGGGTATTTGGAGCAGCTGGGAAAATTATGATTGAAGGCCCTTCGAATGTGCGCAAAGCATATAAAGAGATGTTACAGAAATCGCTAGACAGTATGAATTAGAAAAAAATGACGGTCGAGAGGTAACTTGTAAAAGCATTCTCGACCGTTTCTTTAGAAACAATTTTTTTTATCAGCAATCTTTACTGTATCTGAAAAGAATCTCCGAGCATGTGCCCAACAATTCGCATTTATAACATTTACATAAAACATGGCAGTATAATAATCTCCGATTATCAAGTCTTAAAGACAAAAAGAAATCTAACAAGTATAATGGTAAATATATTGGTTCATTGGACGTATAAGAAATGATGGAATATTTGAAGATGAATCTATATAAAATAATAGTGGGAAGCCATCTTGACTTTTCTCTTTGTACTTGTTAGAATATGTGTACAAAGAAAGTTTACCGCTGACCAATATGCGGTATATAAGTGGTTGGGTCGAAAGTTTACCGCTGACCAATATGCGGTATAAAAATGGTTGGGTTGAAAGTTTACTCCTTCGCCGTAAGGCGGAGGATTTTTCTATATACATTATAATGAGGACAAGATAATGAAAAAGACGGGATTCTATATTATAAAAGATAATTTTTTTACGGACATGCCTGATCCATATCTTAAAGGAAATAAGGCAGGAAACAGACCTCATTATTATTGCTTTGAGGATTCTGATACGGGAATATTTTGGATGATACCATTATCAAGTAGAATAGATAAATACAAAAAAATTGTTGAGAATAAAGAAAAAGCAGGAAAGCCGTGTGATATTATACATATTGTAAAATTAGATGATAGTCGAGAAAGTGCATTTCTCATACAAGATATGTTTCCTATTACAGAAAAATATATAGAGCGAGAATACACTATTGCGGGAAATCATTTAATGGTAACAAGTGAACATGTAGCCAGAACAATCGAGCAGAAAGCGAAGAAGGTTCTTAAAATGTTGAAGAGAGGAGTAAAGTTTACTCCGACTCAGCCAGACGTATTGACTATTTTAGAAAAATTAAAAACAAATAAATAACAGAAAATCTAAGCCGGTGTTGCGAGTATATTAGTCTTGTAACACTGGCTTATTTTATTTGCAAGAGTACCTGTCAGATGTAGTTTATAAGATTACTTTCTGATATACTAAAAGAAGAAAACAAATGATTATTCCGAACAGCTTATGTTGGAAATAGAGAGGGTTACTATGCCAAAGGGAACAAATCAGAAACTGAAATTATTTTATCTTCTCAAGATTATGCTAGAGAAAACAGACGAAGATCACAGACTCACTGTGAATGAGATTCTTGCAGAACTAGAAAAGTATGATGTTACTGCAGAAAGAAAAACAATTTATAAAGATATGGAAGCGTTAGAAGTTATGGACATTGAGATAGAGAGTGAAAAAGAAGGTCGCTCGAATTATTATCATGTCACAAATCGGCCATTTGAACTTCCAGAGCTAAAACTGCTTGTTGATGCGATTCAGTCTTCTAAGTTTATTACAGAGAAGAAGTCAAATGAGCTTATTAAAAAACTGGAAAATTTAGTCAGTAAGTATGAAGCAAGAGAGCTGCAACGACAGGTCTATGTCTCTGGTAGAATTAAGACAATGAATGAAAGTATTTACTATAATGTAGATGCAATCCACACAGCAATCGCAGAGAACAAGAAAATTATATTTCAATATTTTCAGTGGAATGTAAAAAAAGAGATGGAATTGCGACATGATGGAAAATTTTATCATATCAGTCCGTGGGGATTGTCCTGGGATGATGAAAATTATTATCTGGTAGGTTTCGATTCAGAAGCAGGAATTATCAAGCATTACCGTGTAGATAAGATGCTGCACATTACAATGTCAGATGAACCAAGAGAGGGGAAAGAACGATTTGAGAAGTTTGATCTGGCTGCATATGCAAAGAAGAGCTTCGGTATGTACAGTGGTAAGGAGCAGAAAGTGAAGCTGTATATGGAGAATCAGCTTGCAGGTGTTATTGTAGATCGTTTTGGAAAAGACGCTATGATGAGACCGGTGGACAAAACACATTTTACAGCATTAGTAGATGTTGCAGTCAGCAGACAGTTTATTCATTGGGTATTTGCACTTGGAGATGGAGCTAAGATTGTTGGACCGGAAGAAGTTGTGAAGTTCGCTCAGGAAGAAATCCGAAGACTTCAGGAGGAATACTTGAAAAGTGTAGGGGAGTATTATGAACAAAAAGAAAATAATTAAGATTGTTTCGGCAATCCTTGGTGTGGTAGTATTCATTTTTATATGTAACCAAGTGGGTGAAATATTAGATAACCGTCGTGTTCGACTAGAGGTTGAGAAGGATCGTGCAGAACGTCAGGAGAAAAAAGAAGCAGGAACTATGACGGAATTTCTAGATTCTTTAAAAGAAATGGTACATCAAAAAGAAAGTATATTTAATGAAACTTATGGTTACGAGACAACAGTAAATGAAAAAACAATAAGAGTATGGTATTTGGACGTGGGCTCATTTGAAATCCCTATCATTGGAACAAGCGGATCTAAATATGAATATTCAACAGATTTTATGTGTAAACACAAATATTTAAATATAGATGATGAAACTGTATATTCCGAAGACTGGATTTCCAATAAGGAAGAACAGAAAACATCTGAAAATAATTATTCTAGTCCATCATCAGGATCAAGTTCAAGTAGTCATAGTAGATACCATTCAGATCCATATGATGTAGAGGATTATAATGATCCGGATGATTTTGCAGATGAATGGGCGGAAGAGTTCGGGGATGTTCGGCTCAACGAATCATTATGATGCGCATGGAAATAAAGTAGGACGATCAAGTTCTAGATTCTTTGGAAGTAAAAATCATTATGATGATCACGGAAGAAAAACAGTTAATCTATTATTGTAAAATTATATATGTCTTTTTGACTATCTTTTTATATCTTCTTAAATGTCCGCAAAGCCTTATTTTATCGGCTCTACGGGCATTTTTCTTTTGTGGTAAACCTCACATATCTAGGTCTATCTTC
>JAEXSY010000402.1 GCA_023440105.1 Bacillota bacterium | reverse complement strand
ATGTAACTAACACCATAGTAACAGGCCAAAGCAACGGGAATTACACATATAACAAGTAAAGTCAACTGCGGTAGAACCACATTTGTGAGCCAAAGTTTATCCTCTTTCCCGTTGGCAACTAATTTGTCTGACATACGTACGAAGAAAGAGAAGTATGCCATTCTAGTATAATGGATAATGTTCCCTACCAAACCAACAGGAACTGCAACGGCTAAACAAGCTTCAGTACTTAATCCTCCTACAATAGCTGCAGAGGTGCCAAGAATTGTTGCCATAGCAGTGTCTGATGGGACACTTCCTCCGACGAACATATTACCAATATAAATAAGACCGATAGTTGCACCCATCATTGCACCAGTTTTGGGATCCCCAAGTACAAAACCAGTAAGTAATCCCATAAAAAGTGGGGTTGCAGCTACATATTGGCCCATAGTAAAACATATGGATGTTTTTAGCCAATAGCAAACACCTAGAATAATTGCTTGAAGTAAACTCATTACATAATACCTCCTATTTTATAAAAATTTATTTATAACTTTACTTACATCCGTAGCCTTGGAATATGGTGCAACCTGATAAGTTATGTTGACACCTTTATCAATCATTCTACTCATCGATGCAATTTCTTCTGAACTTGCTGATACATTATCAATGAATGGTTTTCGTTCATTATTAAGTCCCATACCACCTAGATTTACATTTTCCAGTTTTATGCCAGCATCAATCAAAGCTTCCAACACCTGAGGAATTTTCACCAATAGCATAACTTTTTCTTTTTTGTTACTTGGTTCACTCGATAATATTTCTATGGCCTTTTGTACGGAAATTACATCACAGGCTGTTCCTGGAGGGGCAAGCTTGCGATATAAACCTACTATCATCATATTTTTCGCAGTCAAATCATCAATTACATAAATTTGTGTGCACCCCACGTCTCCAACCCAAGCCGTTACGCCCTGTCCATGAAGTAATCTCTCATCAATTCTTGCAAAAACAATATTTTTCACAATTATTCCTCCTTTTTGTTAAAATGTGACCTTCTAAAGAAATGAAGGTATTATTCTTCATAGCTTAGAATTGGCCATTCTCAGCAAATAATAATATGTTTTATTTTGTTTCCTCCTTTCTACCATAATACCTATTCTACATAGCTAAAATCCTGGTCTTTTTGTTGTGAGATTAAGAATAATTTGACCTATCCCCCCTTTTTTAACTTGAATACTAGTACTTTTCTATCTATTGAATTGTAAAAGAATATTTTCAGAAAGCTGCAGTTATTCTTATTAGCCTTTAAGAAGTCCATCCTGAAATTTATTCAAATTATAAATACTTGCATGAATTGCATTTTCCGCTATTATACCGATTTCTTCTAATGTACTGGTGCTACGCATAAGGGCTACTTCCATTAGTACCGGAAGATTCATACCTGTAATTCCATATAGTTTTTTCTCTCCTATAACAGTCATAAGCGAATTGAAAGGTGTTCCTGACATTATATCTACTAATACAAATGTGCCTGCAGGGAAGAGATTTATAAGCTCATCCAATTTTGACCTATATTGTTCAATATTATCACCTGGTTCTAAAGCAAGGGCTACAGCATTTTCAATCTCGCCACAAATCATCTTTGCAGAATTCAACAACTCCAATGCAAAACATCCGTGTGATATAATTACTATTCCTGGTATATATGGGTTTATTTCTTGTATGGTACTTTCTTTCAATTGAATCACTCCTATTAAATTAATGTAATCATTATATCGATATTTTATTTAGTAATTTCTTAGTTCTCTTGTTAATGCTATTTTTGTGAATCTTATATACTAAATACTTACATTCAAATATGTAATATATTAGCTGTATTCTATAGAATCAAATAACTGTTTAATGTCTAAAATAGATTTATTAGACTCCTTTATAATTTCACTAACCAATTCTTTTTCTGGATATTTTTTCCTAAGCTTCTCAGTTACAAGAAGCATTTCTAAGCTTAAACCATTGATAGCAGAAACATTATCCCAAGATGCAGCCATAATAGCGGCTATCTGACAGGGAATTCCTCCTAAGATATCTGTCATAATCAAAACTTTTCTTCCCTTCATGGAATTAATGAAAGTGTTTATTCTATCTGTATATGTCTCAATACTATCTCTAGGCATTAAAGAAAAGACCTTTACATCTTCTATCTTTCCTATTATTAATTCGGCGCTCTCAACTAATTCTAATCCCCATTTTCCATGGGTTAATATAACGATTTGTACTGGATTAGAAATTTCCATATATATCTCCTTACACTATTTCACTTAAATTAATTGGTATACTATCAGGAACCATCTGAACAATAAGCTTAACATTTTTATTAACAAGCTCTTGTACCAATTCCTTTTCTTCTTTCGATATATAAATATTTTCTATGAGCTCTGATTTCCCCGTTCTATAAGGAAGTCTTGCTATATTTACTTCATTAATTCTTATACCAGCTTCAACAATCTTATTTAATGTAGCCAAATTCTTAAATAGTATAATAACATCATCATTAAAAACATCTGACTTTAATGTCTCTATGCCTTTTTTCACATTGTAAAAATTCAGAGATACCTCCTTTGGTAG
>JAEXSY010000377.1 GCA_023440105.1 Bacillota bacterium | reverse complement strand
GTCCTGAGCCAGGATCAAACTCTCAATTTAAAAGTTTGATTCTTCTCAAAATTACTTAAAAAAATTGCTGGTTTGTGTTTGTTCTAAACTTAGTTCTCTGTTCAATTTTCAAAGACCATTGCGGCTTGATTACTGACCGCTTGATTATATTATCATTTAAAGCTCTTTGTGTCAACAACTTTTTTACTACTTTTTGTTGACCAGTTTTTCGCTTCAAATCCCATCGCTCTTGGCGACGGATATTATATTATCACCTTTATTATCATCATAATTTCTATTATTCTCTCAATGAACAGATTTATTCTCTTATTACTTTAAAATTATTCTTTTTTCTTCATTTTTTATATACAGATACACTAGGCAGAGTTTTTATCCTATCTAAGATAATTAACAAAATTACAGGCCAAATTCTCATAAAAAAAGCAACCCATAAAGGATTGCTTTTATCATCTCAAATTAACAACAGCTGCTTTTTTCACTGCTAAAAGTTTATAACCATAAGAAGGCTATTAATCATAATAAATCTCTTTTACTCCTATAGCTTATTTACAATCTCCCTAAAAGCTTCCCCTCTTTTTTCAAAGTTAGGGAACATATCAAAGCTTGCACAGGCTGGCGATAGGACAACACTATCTCCTTCCTTAGAAATATCTAAGGAAACCTTCACGGCCTCTTCAAGGCTTTCTGTTAAATATATTGGAAGCTCAAGATCATTTTCTTTAATTACTTTATCAAAAACCTCTTTAATCTTATACTTAGTAACTCCTAAAAGCACCAATGCCTTGATCTGCTTATATCCTTTCTCAGCTAAAGGCTCGAAAGGAATATTTTTATCATAGCCTCCAGCAATGAGTATTACAGGCTTACTGAAAACAGAAATAGTAGCTAAGGTTCTAGTTGGACTTGATCCTATTGAATCATTGTAAAATTTAACCCCATTAAGGTCTCTAACCAGTTCATTTCTGTGAGAGACTCCTCTGAAGCTTTCAGCTACCTTTTTCATAGTATTAGTGGAAACCTCGCCATCAACAGCTAAAAAAGCAGCTAAATAGTTTTCTACATTATGGATACCCTTAATCACAATATCCTCTGCATCAACTACCTTATTATCATTTATATATAAGGCTCCCTGTTTATAGCAGCCTCCATCTTCAATATTTCTCTTTGAGCTGAAGAATTTAACCCTTCCCTTAGCTTCAGACGCAAAGGAAGCTGTAATATCATTCTCTCTGTTCAATATCAGGAGTCCTTCTTTATCCTGATACTTAAAAATATTCCTCTTAGCATCTATATACTCATCCATATCCTTATGCATATCAAGATGATTAGGAGTTAAATTCGTTACTACGGCCACTTCTATAGGAGAATTCATGGTCATAAGCTGAAAGCTTGAGAGCTCAAGGACTACCTTATCTTCCACACTCATTTCTTCAATCCTTGAAAATAAGGGTTTTCCTATGTTTCCTCCTACCCAGGTCTTATAGCCCTCTTCCTTCAGTAGATTATATATTATGCTGGTGGTTGTTGTTTTACCGTCACTGCCGGTAACTGCAAATATCTTACCCGGACAGTATCTTACAAACTCCTCCATCTCTGAGGTTATATAAGCTCCTCTTTCTTTTTCCTTTTGAAAGGCAGGATTGTCTATTCTAAAGGAAGGACTCTTAAATATTACTTCATAGCCCTGTAATTTTTCTAAATAGCTTTGTCCAAGAACCAGTTTAACCCCACGAGCCTTTAGCTCATTGGCTGTGTCTCCCAGCTGCTCCTCTGTCTTCTTATCAAAAGCTGTGACCTCTGCACCTAATTCTATTAGAAAATTAATAAGAGGTACATTACTCACACCAATGCCTACAACAGCAGTATTCTTATCTTTTATAAAATCTTTAAATTCTTGAAATTTTCTTTTCATCAAAAGAACCTCCAAATACAAAAGAAAAACTCTTATATTAATCATATTTTCCTGTTTCAGAATAATTATAACATTTGACTGCTTATTATTCTACCAATACATAAGGTATAATTATTGTATAAAAAGATAGCTTAAGGACGGTGATAGAAAAATGTACAATAAAGATGATAAAACTTTTGACTTTGAAAGTATTATTGACAGAAAGAATACCTCCTCAATAAAATGGGACTCTCTTGAAAAGATTTATGGAGAAAAGGATTTACTCCCTTTATGGGTAGCAGATATGGACTTCCCCTCCCCTAAGGAAGTCACTGAAGCTATTATAGAAAGGGCCAAGCATCCTATATATGGCTATACAGAAACCAGCGATGATTATTATAATGCCATAATAAACTGGAATCAAAGACGCTACGGCTATGAAATTAAAAAAGAATGGATAATCTACTCTCCAGGAGTAGTCCCAGCCATTAACTGGCTTATACAGTGTCTTACAGAAGCTGGAGATAAAATCATTATACAGGATCCCGTTTATCATCCCTTTAAAAAGGGAATAATAACAAACGAAAGAATTCCAGTTATAAATGAGCTTGCCTTTAAAGATGATTCCTACCAGATGAATTTAGAAGAGCTTGAAGGATTAATTGATGAAAAAACGAAGCTATTGATTTTATGCAACCCACATAACCCTGTAGGTAGAGTTTGGTCTAAAGATGAGCTTACAGCCTTAGGAGAGCTCTGCTTAAAGCATGGAATAATTGTTATAGCTGATGAAATTCATGGAGACTTAGTTTATAAGAATTATAAGCATATCCCCTTTGCCTCTATCTCTCCTTATTTTGCTGATATATGTATTACCTGCAGCGCCCCTACTAAAACCTTTAACCTAGCAGGTCTCCAGTGCTCAAACATAATAATAAAAAATCCTGACCTTAGAAAAAAACTTACAGAATATCTTAATAAACTTCATCTTCAGGGTCCTACTCCTTTGAGCATTGCTGGTGTACAGGCTGCTTATAATTATGGAGAGCCATGGCTTGAGTCTCTCCTTTCATATCTTGAGGATAATGTTAAATTCACTATGGATTTTTTCAAGGAAAATCTTCCCTCAGTAAAAGTTATTAAACCTCAAGGAACCTATCTTCTATGGCTGGATTTCCGAGGGACTGGGCTAAATAGAGAAGAAATAAACGAGAGCCTTCTAAAGAAAGCTAAGGTAGCATTAAATGACGGTTACATGTTTGGAGAACTAGGATACGGCTTTCAAAGAATGAACATAGCTTGTCCAAGAACTATATTAAAGCAAGCTCTCAGTAGGATAGCCTCAGCTTTTCAGGAATAAGTAAGATATTACCCATAAGAGAATTAATAATACCCATATTTTTTTAAGGCATAAAAAAGTGGACATGTTATTTGTCCACTTTTTGTTATAGTCCAATATCCTATTTATTTTATTATAGTTACAGTGCTTCTATATAAGCTATTCTACTTCTTTTTATATCATCTAAGGCCTCGTCCTCTCTTATAAGCTTTATTTCGATAGAACTCTGCATTTTCTCCAGCTCTTTTTTAAATCTTTTACTTTTTTCAATGGTAGTTTTTATTTCATTTTTCTCGTAAAAATCCAAAAAAGACTTGTCTATAAATAAAGCTATATGCTCTAAAAAGGAACTGATATTAACTCTTCCTCTTCCTATACCAGATATATCTTTTAAATCTCTTACCATAGTACCTAAATTAGTCTTTAGTTGTAAGGTACAATCTCTAAGATTTTTTATGAGAGTTAATCTTTCCCTCTCAGTTTTTAAGGCCTCCAGCTCATCAATATTTTCAAGAGCCTCAATAAAGCTATCTAGAGGAGTGGTTAGGTGTTTTATCTCCATTAACAGCTCTTTAGTCTCTTTTATAAAACATAAGCATAAAGCTAACTCTTCAGATAATCTCAATATTTCACTATTAACATGCACCTTACCCTTAGTGGTAAAACTTATTTTTTCCTTCATAAGCTCTTCGTATTCTTTATATACACCTTCGTAACCAGCTAAATTGGTTTTTAATCCATGGCGTTCCTTTTCTAAAAGCAATAACTCTTCCTTTTTTTCTTCAGTTTTACATTTTATTTCAATGTATTTTATCTCTGCCCTGGTTAATTCACCTTCCTCTGAAAATAAAAGAGCATAAATAAGTGAACTTATTGATAATCTTCGTAGGTGCTCTATATTATCCTTTTCTTTTACTTCCTGAATCTCAAGAGCCTGTAAAATATCTCTACCTCTACTTATCCTCTCTTCTATATCCCTAAGCTTAGCCATGAGCCTATCACACTCTCGCTTCCTTCTCACAGTGTTTTCAAGCCTTAAGTTTAGGTCTATAAACATTTCCATCCTCCTCTTGTAAGTTCCATCACAAAACATCAGTTATTAGTCCTTGCTTTTTCCTTAAATAAACCACTATATAAAAATAAGCTACTATTATATTATAAATACACCTCTATGGGATTTCAAACAATTATAGGGCTGTAGCGCTAAATTTACAGATAGTTAATATACTGAAGACCTCATAATATTGATTATTATTATCAATTAACTTATAATAAAACTATCGATTAAGAGATATACTAAGCTTACATCAATGAAGCTTATCTCTTTATTATGATTAAATGCATATACAATATTCAAAATTTTTCGAGATTGAATGGAGGTTTTTAATAATGACACATGTATTACCAGATTTAAAATATGATTATAACGCTTTGGAGCCATATATAGATGGACTTACAATGACTATCCATCATTCAAAGCATCATCAGACCTATGTTAACAACTTAAATACAGCTCTAGAAAAGTATCCAGAGCATGCTTCAAAGGATGTAGTAGAGTTACTTACTAACTTAGATGCACTTCCAGAAGACATAAGACTCGCAGTAGTAAACAATGGTGGTGGTCACTATAATCACAGCTTATTCTGGAACATGCTTGCACCAAATGCTGGTGGAACTCCCACAGGACAGGTAGCAGAGGCAATAAACAATAAATTTGGAAGCTTTGATAAATTTAAAGAAGTATTCGAAAAAGCTGCAGCAACTAGATTTGGTAGTGGTTGGGCATGGCTAGTAGTTACTCCTAATAAAGAAGTAGATGTTATGTCTACACCTAACCAAAATAATCCGATTTCAGAAGGATTAATTCCAATCTTAGGCTTAGATGTTTGGGAGCATGCATACTATCTCAAGTATCAAAATAAGAGACCAGAATATATTTCAAACTTCTGGAATGTAGTAAATTGGTCTGAGGTTGAAAGACTATATCAAGAAGCTATCAGCAAATAATCTTCTTGTTTTAAAGGAAAAATTCAAGGCTATAGAGCAAACTGCTCTATAGCCTTTGTTTTTATCTTAAATATTTTAAATAGCTATTTTTTATTTCTTTTCTCTTCTAATAACTCTTTTATATTCTTTTTATGCCTAATAGTCATAATTAGAGCAGAAGCTATACAGGCATAAATCACAGGACTTGGTAATGATAATAATATTGCAGCTATGGCAATAGTTACCCCAAGAAGAATAGATCTTACAGCAACTATTGGAATAACCTTCTTCAAAAGAGTATGAACCATTATTCCAAGGAATACAGGTATAGGAGCTATGAATATAAAGGCTCCAAGAGTAGTGTTAACTCCCTTCCCTCCCCTAAAACCTAAAAAAGGTGTATAGTTATGGCCTAATACTGCTGCAATGGCTACTAAGGACAAAAAGGAGTATATGTCAATAGGCAGCTTATTATATGAATAAATAGCTATAGCAATAACCATGGGTATAATTCCCTTAGCAATGTCGATTACTTGAGTAATAGTGGCAGCCTTAGACCCTGCTACCCTCTTTACATTAGTAGAGCCTATATTACCGCTTCCCTTAGTTCGAATATCAAAGCCATGGTACTTTTTTACGATTATATAACCCGTAGGAAAGGAGCCAATTAAAAATGACAGCAGCACCATTATATAAACAAGCCACATACTTTAACCTCCTATGTTTAATAGTTAAATTATATCATAAAAGTTCTATATAAGTTTTGAACATTTTATTTTAAAATTTAAGGCTATCAGCTATATATCCTTCCAATTCCTCAATCTTTATTCTTATCTGCTCCATGGAGTCTCTGTGTCTAACAGTGACAGTTCCATCCTCTAGAGTGTCAAAGTCGATAGTTATACAGAATGGTGTTCCAATCTCATCCTGTCTTCTGTATCTCTTGCCTATAGACCCTGCTTCATCATATTCAACATTAAAGCTTTTGCTGAGTTCATTAAACACATCTAAGGCTTTATCTGAAAGCTTCTTAGAAAGTGGGAGCACAGCAGCCTTATAAGGAGCTAGGGCTGGATGCAGATGCATAACTGTTCTTACATCTCCACCTTCCAATTCCTCTTCGTCATAAGCATCACATAGGAAGGCTAAAGCAACTCTGTCAGCACCTAAGGAAGGTTCTATGCAGTAAGGTATATATTTTTCGTTTGTAACTGGGTCCAGGTAGCTCATATCTGTACCTGAATGGTCAGAATGCTTTTTTAGGTCATAATCTGTTCTATCAGCTATACCCCAGAGCTCTCCCCAACCGAAGGGGAATAGGAATTCTATATCTGAGGTAGCATTAGAATAGAAGGAAAGCTCCTCCTGACTATGGTCCCTGATTCTTAAATTATCTTTATTCATCTTTAAGTCTAATAAGAAATTAACACAGTAATCCTTCCAATAGCTAAACCACTCTAAGTCTGTTCCTGGCTTGCAGAAAAACTCAAGCTCCATCTGCTCAAACTCTCTAGTCCTGAATATAAAATTACCTGGAGTTATTTCATTCCTGAAGGATTTTCCTATCTGACCTATACCAAAAGGAACTTTTTTTCTGGAGGTTCTTTGAACATTCTTAAAATTAACGAATATTCCCTGAGCAGTCTCTGGTCTTAAATATATTTCTGACTTTGCATCCTCTGTAACTCCCTGGAAGGTTTTAAACATAAGATTAAACTTTCTGATATCGGTAAAATTCTTCTTCCCACATTTAGGACAATGAATATCTTTTTCATCTATATAGCTTTTAAGCTCCTCGTTGCTCCAGCCATCAGCACTAGCCACCTCTGCCCCTTGCTCTGTCATATGATCCTCTACAAGCTTATCTGCCCTAAATCTAGCCTTACATTCCTTACAATCCATAAGAGGATCTGAAAAACCACCAACGTGTCCAGAGGCAACCCAAACCTCATTATTCATGAGTATAGCACAGTCCACACCAACATTATATGGACTTTCCTGGATGAACTTCTTCCACCAGGCCTTTTTAATATTGTTCTTAAATTCAACACCTAAAGGACCATAATCCCAGGAATTAGCAAGCCCTCCATAGATATCTGAGCCTGGAAATACATATCCCCTATTCTTACATAATGCAACTATCTTTTCCATAGTCTTTTCCACTGCCATGTATAATCCTCCTTGTTTATCTAATAAAATCTGTGCAAAAATAAAAAGCCTTACCTTAAAGGGACGAAAATATCCGCGGTTCCACCCTTCTTAGCAAAAGCTCAGCTCTTAAAATAATATGCTCAAAAGCTCCCTTCAGCTTAAATCTTTAATGATTTTCACCAGCCATCATCTCTCTTTAAAAAGCTTTAAACCTACTCTTCTTTCTCATCGCACCTATTAATTTATACTACTAATTCTATCAAATAAATACTTCCTGTCAATATAGTTTATTATAAATCATTGAATATTTATTCCATAATAAAATATAGCTATCAGCTTCACAATTAATAATCCCTGCTCCATTAAAAAATGAAACAGGGATCAATTTTAAATATTTTTTTCTTCAAAGGATATCTGCAGATTAGAAATATTATGGGAAAGTTTTCTCATGGTAATTCCTGCAGCTTCCAGCATCAGTCTTGAAGCCTTAGTATTATCTGTGTCGTGATATTTATCAGAAAGATAAACGACTTCTTTAATACCTGATTGAATTATTGCTTTAGCACACTCATTGCAAGGAAACAAAGCGGTATATATTCTGCAGCCTTCTAAGTCTATACCAATATTATTGAGGATCGCATTGAGCTCTGCATGACAAACAAAGGGATATTTAGTGCCTAAAAAATCACCTTCACATTCCCAGGGAAAGGAATCATCGGAGCAGCCAACAGGAAGACCATTATAACCAACTCCTACTATTTTATTTCTCTGATTAACAATACAAGCACCAACCTGTGTTCTAGGATCTTTACTTCTCTGGGCTGATAATAATGCTATTCCCATAAAGTATTCATCCCAAGAAATATAGTCCTTCCTTCCACTCATAACTTTTGCCCCCTTTAATTAAAAGTAATTTTAAATCATCCTTAATATGATTCATTACAAATACATTCTAATGTAAAACAAGCAGCATTTTCAATGACAAAAAACACCAACGGCATTATTTAGTGTTTCTCTTTAATTATACCTGAACGATAAGCGGATAAAAGCATCATTAAATCTTTGATCTGATTTTTTAGTTCCGATCCCACATCCGTATCTCCCACTGTCTTCCTCTCAACATTTTTTTCTAATACAATACGGGTAGATATTATATCTGTTTCTTCTTTAATAGCTGCTTCCATAGATTTAAATGGCTGATGAGCGACTAACTGTAGCCCAAAGGAATTAAATATTAATGTATATCCAGCAAGGCCTGTCTTTTTCTGATAGGGCTTAGAGAAGCCTCCATCAATGACTAAAAGTTTTCCCCCTGCCTTAATAGGACTTTCCCCTTTCTTTCTTTCCACTGGCATATGACCATTTATTATGTGGGCATCAGGAGTATCAATATTAAATTCCTTTAATACTCTTATACAGAATTCTTCGCTATCTCTATATTTATAGTAAGCATTTTTCTTTTCTTTATGAGTTTCCTTATCATCTATAAAGTACCTTTCAAAGGTAGTCATTTTATCCTTACCAAAAAGAGGAGAATGTTTTCCTGTCCAGAGGTACCATAAGATATCCTGTCCATATCGTTTTCTTTCCTTGTTAGTTGTAAAATACCCCTCTCTTCCTACCCTCTCCAGCTCATCTAATAGAGCCTTACCTTTCAGTTCCTTATCATAAACCTTAAAGGCTGAGAAGCTTCCATCCTCTTCTATAGGGATGCATGCATGGAATAAAAGATTAGAATTAAATGCTAAATACATGCTTCCTCTAGAAAACAAGAAATCACAGTGGCTTTTAAGCTTTTCACTATTAATAAATGAATACTGAAGCTTTTCTATAACGTCATACTCCTCCTGAGTAAGAGCGTAGGGATTTTTAGGATCAATAGTGGGGAAATTCTTATCCTTTAGGGGATATACCTTTCCTTCTACCGTAACACTTCCCTCCTCAAGATTGATTCCGTTCAGGAGCAGCCTGTGATTCATTTTGAACTCAGGACGCCTTTGTATGACCTCTCCTTCTAACTTAAATTGTATGATAGATATAGCCTTGTGCATCCTTGCTATAAACTTCTCTTCCTTATTGCTATAGCAGTCCTTAATATCAGGAATAGGAGTAAAGCAAGTACAAGGATCATTTTCATAGGCCTCCATGGAAAACGTTGCCAAAGGAAGCAAATTTATTCCATAGCCATCCTCTAAGGTTTCCATATTTCCATATCTTAAGCATATTCTGATAGCATTAGCTATACAAACCTTGGAGCCTGCGGCTGCTCCCATCCAGAGAATGTCATGATTTCCCCATTGAATATCCAAGGAATGATGGGTCATTAGCTTATCCATTATAATATGGGCTCCAGGTCCCCTATCATAAATATCTCCGATGATATGAAGCCTATCTACTACAAGCCTCTGAATTAAATTGGATAGAGCTATAATAAATTCTCTAGCCTGATTTATTGAGATTATACAATTTATAATCTCATCATAATAGTCCTGTTTGTTATAAACGGCCCTGCTTTCATGGAGAAGCTCTTCTAATATATAGCTGAACCCCTTAGGAAGTGCTTTTCTGACTTTAGATCTAGTATATTTAGTGGAACAATACCGACATATTTCTATGAGCCTGTACAGAGTAATTTTATACCAATCTTCTATATTTGCTTCATTTTTCTCGATTATGTCTAGCTTCTGCTCCGGATAATATATTAAAGTAGCAAGAGCTTTTATTTCTTCCTGGCTTAATATATTACTGAACCTATCCTCTATCTTTCTTTTCACCACTCCAGAGGCATTTTTCATAACATGAACAAAGGCTTCATACTCCCCATGGATATCTGTTAAAAAATGCTCTGTACCCTTTGGCAGATTAAGTATTGCCTGCAAATTAATAATTTCAGTGCTAGCATCACTAATTGTAGGATATCTCTCAGCCAATAACTTAAGATATTTAAGATTCTTTATAATTTCCTCTTCCATTATCTCGTTACTTTCCACGATACTTTTCCCCCTGTTTATTACTCATTAACCTACTATATAGTATACTATATATTTTAAATTTATGGGTAATATTGTATCAAAATTTGCTAAATTCAGCACAATTTTATTCAGCAAAGCTCCATTATTAGAACACTTATTTGGTATGTCAAAAAGCTGAAATACTCAACAAAACACTGTATAATAATATTGTCACAGTTATGAGGTGATAGTATCATAAGCTTATGAATAAGTAGGGGGTACCGAATTATGGAAAATATTATGTTAATTATCTACATAGCAATAATAAATCTTTATGGCTTTCTTATAATGTATCTTGATAAGAAGAGATCAATAAAAGGTCAGTGGAGGATTCCAGAGTCAAGATTTTTTGTAGTGGCTATTCTTTTAGGATCGCTAGGAACCCTTCTGGGCATGAAGCTATTCCATCATAAAACGAAGCATTGGTATTTCAAATATGGAATACCAGCTATAATGGTAGTCCAGATTGCACTTTACTTTTTATTACACAACTACAACTTACTATAAAAAAAATCCCCAGTATAGCAGCACTGGTGCTATACTGGGGGTTCGTATATTTCTCAAAAATTAATACAGCTTTGCGCCTGCTGGAATGTGGTTACTCACCATCAGCAGATTGAGCTTTTCTTCACCATTTTCCGTATGAACTGCAGAAAGCAGCATACCGCTAGATTCAACACCCATCATAGTACGAGGAGGCAGATTGGTAATTGCAATTAGAGTCTTGCCAACCAATTCTTCCGGCTCATAATAGGCGTGAATTCCGCTTAAAATGGTACGGTCTGTGCCTGTTCCATCATCTAAAGTGAATTGAAGAAGCTTTTTGCTCTTTGGAACAGCAACACATTCTTTAACCTTAACAGCACGGAAATCGGACTTACTAAAGGTCTCAAAATCCACTGCATCCTGGAATAAAGGCTCAATTTCCACATTTGAAAAATCGATGACTTCTTCTACAATAGGAGCTGCAGAAGCTGTATCATGTGATGATTCAGTAGGATTAGAACCAACCTTTTCTTCGTTCTTTTGAGAGTCTAATGGCTTCATGGTAGGGAATAATATTACGTCCCTTATAGATGCTGAATCTGTCAGGAACATTATCAGTCTATCTATTCCGATACCAAGTCCTCCTGTTGGAGGCATTCCTGTTTCAAGAGCACTCATGAATTCTTCATCGATAACATAGGCTTCATCATCACCAAGCTCTCTTTCCTTTGCTTGTTGATTGAATCTATCCCTCTGTACTATAGGATCATTTAGCTCTGAGTAAGCATTGCACAGCTCTCTTCCGAAAACAAAGCCCTCAAATCTCTCTGTAAACTCGGCATTGCCTCTCTTCTTTTTGGTAAGAGGAGATATCTCTACTGGATAATCCATAACAAAGGTAGGCTGTATCATATGCTCCTCAGCATACTCCTCAAATAAAGCGTTGAGCACCTCACCCTTGGTAACGTTCTTGATATCCTTCTTAAATTGAAGATGCTTTTCTTTGGCAATTTCTTGAGCTTCTTCATCGCTCTTTATCTGTGCGAAATCAATTTGTGAATATTCCTTGACAGCATCCACCATGGTAATTCTCCTCCAAGGTGGCATAAAATCTATCTCTGTTCCCTGATAAGTTACCTTAGTAGTACCATTAACCTTTTCACAGGCATAGGC
>JAEXSY010000355.1 GCA_023440105.1 Bacillota bacterium | reverse complement strand
GTTCATAATAGAACCTCCAAAGTTATAAAGTACAAAAGGTATTTTTCCATTTTTTAATTCTGGAGGCACCATAAGACACTGACCGCCGGTTCCAGCAATGGATAGACGTCGAAAACGAAGCTTACCACCTATTTTAATCCACATAAAGCTTCCCACTCTAAAGGATGAGAACCTATATCCTGTTATAAGTCCAAAAACTAGATGACCTGCTTCGTGGAGTATTATCTGAAGAAAGATTGCAATATATACAGAGATAAAAAGAGCTGCTCCTCTAAATATTATTTCACCTATAGAAGCCTGTCTCTCTGAGAGATCAATTAAGTAACGTGCTATAAAGATGCCGCAGGCACCACCCATGACCATAAATAAGCCTATCATCAGCCACTGCTGCCATTTACCCTGCTGCTTTTTTTCAGTCTTGTCCATTTTAAATATCCTTTCTTAAATTGATAATTCCATAAATTCATATATAAAAAATACGATAAATTTATCTGCCACTGATATATGAACCAGAGACAATTAATTGTTTATAGTATAATTTACCATACATTTATGCAGTCCACAATGGATTTTGCTACCTATTTTTATAACAGTATTGATATTTGTTGTAAAATATGATGTTGTATTTTACAACAGTATTGGATATAATAATGGTAATAAGGGCTGAAAGGAGGAAGCTAATGCCAAATATTAAACCTATATCTGATTTAAGAAATTATTCTGATGTCCTTCGGGATGTGGCTGTTGGAGCCCCAGTGTTTCTTACAAAGAATGGACGTGGACGTTATGCAATTATTGATATTCAGGATTACGAAAAGACAACAGCAACTTTGACACTTATGAATGAACTAGGAAAAGGTAAAAAATCGGGAGAGGAAAAGGGATGGCTTTCATCGGAAGATGTAAGAGCTCATTTTAAGATAGGAACCAATGAAGAATAAAATATACTATTCACCAGAAGCAGTTCATGATTTAGATGAGATTAGGGACTATGTTATGATGGAGCTTTGTAATCCAGATGCTGCACTGAATGTGGTGAGTGGTATTATAGATATCATAGATAAATTAAAGGATTTTGCTGAAATGGGAGCACCTCTATCTTCCATAGCTGATGTGGAAAGCGATTATCGCTTTTTGATTTATGGTAATTATATTGCTTTCTATCGTTATGAGGGTATTAATATTTATATAGACCGTATTCTATATGGCAGACGTGATTACTTACGTATTCTTTTTGATGATATGCAGTCAGATACTGAATAAACCTTTTATACTTACAGCCGCACATTTCAAGAAATGAGCGGCTGTTTAATATTTTTATTTATTTAAAATAGACTCTACACTTGCAAGCTTCACACAAAGGCAGAATATATCCATTGCTGCCTCCAGCTCTTCGATAACTGGATAGGAAGGTGCTATACGTATGTTTCTGTCCTCAGGGTCTTTTCCATAAGGATAGGTTGCTCCTGCACCAGTTAAGGTAACTCCAGCTTCCTTTGCAAGACGAACTGTTTCCTTAGCACAGCCAGGTAGTGTGTTTACCGACACGAAATATCCGCCCTGTGGGCTTCTCCAGGTGGCAAGGCCTGTACCAGATAAATGCTCCTCTAATTTAGAAAGAACCATATCAAACTTAGGGCGAAGCTCATCTGCTAAAAGCTCCATGTGCTTTTTTATACCTTCAGGATTATTGAAATGCTGCACATGTCTAAGCTGATTTATTTTATCATGGCCTATAGTCTGAGCTGACATGTGTTTTTTAATTTCCTTTATATTTTCCATTCCTGAGGCTAAAAGTGCTACTCCTGCACCAGGGAAGGTGATTTTTGAGGTGGAGAAGAAATAATATATTCTATCTTCATTTCCATAAGGCTTTGCAGCTTTAAATATATTTTTTAATGAAACCTCTTTATAAATGTGATGAATGCCATAGGCGTTATCCCAGAATATTCTAAAGTCCTTTGCTGCTGTTTTCATAGAAACTAAACGTTCAACAGTTTCATCACTATAGCAGACTCCCTCAGGGTTAGAATAAAGAGGAACACACCAAATACCTTTAATAAGTGGATCCTTTGAGACTAACTCTTCCACCATATCCATATCAGGACCATCATCGGTAAGCGGCACAGTAATCATCTCTATTCCTAAGTCTTCACAGATGGTAAAATGCCTGTCATAACCAGGAGAAGGACATAAAAACTTAACTGGTGTTCCTTCAAATTCATAGGCCTTCCAGGGCTTTTCTCCCTGTGTACCAAAGAGGCATAGCCTTGCCACAGTGTCATACATAAGATTAAGACTGGAGTTTCCACCGATTATTATCTGAGCCATTTCGATATCGAGAAGCTCGGAAAAAAGTCTTTTACATTCAGGGATACCATCTAAAATTCCATAATTACGAACATCTAATCCATTTTCTGAATAATAAGGTTCTGGTTTTGTTAAGAGATCATTGGATAAATCCATCTGGGATGAGGCAGGCTTACCTCTTGACATATCTAAATTAAGTCCTTTTTCTTTATAGGTCTGATATTCCTTTTCTAGGGCTTCTTGATAAGCTAACAGCTCATCTTTTGTAAAAATTGTAATTGATTTCATAATTTATTTCACGCTCCACTATAAAAGTATATTCTCGTTAATTAAATTGCTTTGCCATACTATATTAATTATAGAGGTATTTGAATATAAAGACAAATAGATATATTTTTAGAAAGTCATTATTCATACCTTCATTAAATAAGAATCTCATATTGAGTGCAGAAAGTTTATGAGAAAATCAGAAAAAATGAAAAAAAGTTAAAGGTTTCACATATAGCGACATAATAAATTATATCATTAAAAATTATATATCCATTATACATTTTTGTTTAATAGGAATCTGAAATCCATGATATCATTAAATCGTAGAACAAGTACAAAGGAGAGATTATATTAATGAAGTTAGATAGAACAATAAAACCTGGCTCAAAATACAGGCATTTTAAAGGAAAAGAGTATTTGGTGCTCTACCAAGCAAAGCATTCAGAGACCCTAGAGGACATGGTGGTTTATCAGGCTCTGTATGGGGAGAGGGGGATATGGGTTAGACCTCTTTTAATGTTTTTAGAAAAGGTAGAGGTAAATGGAAAAATGGTGGAAAGATTTTTGGAAATAGAAGAGTAGATGGAGATAAGATTTTCTTCTTTATTGATTATACCTGTGAGATAATATAGATAGATAATTATGAGGGGAAGAGGATTTATGAAGGGCAATAAAAAAATAGTAACAATTATTCTAACTGTGGCTTTGATATTAATAATTTTGAATATATATATAGTTACCAATAACTTGCTCGAGCAGTTGAGCTATGTAAATGACCAATTAAGCAATTTTCAACATCAGTTAGTTAATATGAGAAGCGACTTTGAAAATTTACAAGGGAATATTAAAGATGAGCTGAAGCTTCAGAGCAGTATTCTCAGCAGCTATAATATTTCCTATGATAACGCTGATGCTAAAGCTCTTACTGGGGATATTATCATAAAGCTTACGCCTAAGGAATATAGTTTGGATACTTCAGCTACTGTAACTCTTGGAGATAAGGTTGTCCCTATGAATCGTGAGGGAAGTATCTTTGAGGTTGTGATTACAGTGCCTATAGATATTATTTATTCACAGTTTATTGTGGAGCTTAAGGAAGGGAATACTATAAGAAGTGAAGTAATAGCTTCAGGTGATATAGGCTTTATAAATGTCCTTGTTAATAAAGCTGAAGCTAACTTTATGGGAGAAATGACCACTTATGATATTGATAATGAATATACTTATAGTGGGCAGATTCAAGTATACTCCCCAGAGACAGAGGTGAGCTTTTCAGAAATAAAACTTTTTGCTATTAAAAATAATGAAATGATATGGCAAGCAGAGGATTTTTTTCATAACAAGGAGACTGGGATGTATACCCTTGATATTGATGAAACCTTTACCTTAGAGAAAAATGATAGGATGCATCTAAGTATAGAGATAAAGGATTCCTATGGATTTATTTACAAAACTCCTCTTTATGAAACAGAGATTAATGGCAGTGATGGTGTAACAGGAGCTTCTGAAGCTATGTCACCACAGATATATGACGGGGAAGGAAAGGCTATTGAATTTAAGAATTATTAGTTGATTCTGTTTACATTTGAAAAATAGCTTTATTAAAGTGAATTATGATAACGTAAAAGCAAATAAGCTATTAAAAAGTAAGGATATCATTTCATGGAGGAGATAAATGCCATGTTTTCAGATGTAGAAGTAAAATTACGAAAAGGAAATAAGATATTGTTTTCTCGTGATAGTCAGTGCTTACAAGATTTGATAAAGCTAATTCAATTACAAAATCACAGAACCCTTGTTATGTGGGCTTTAGACTCAGCAAAAGTCCCTTTGGAACAATTTGAAGCAAAGTATTCTGATGAAGGCAGACCAAGGATTTGTTTAGAGCTTTGCGAGGATTGGGCAAGGGGCAAAATTAAAATGCCAATAGCAAAACGGGCGATTTTAGATTCCCATGCTGTGGCAAAAGAAATCAATGATAGTGAATATGCTGCTTTGTGTCACGGAATTGCTCATGCAGGAGCCACTGTTCATGTAGAAACACATGCGCTGGGTCTGCCTTTTTATGAGTTGACAGCTATAGTTTTAAAATACGGAAAAGATAGCTATTCAAAACCTGTAATGGAAAAGATAAAATATTATTATGACCGATTGCTGTATTGGCAGGAAAATACAGATAAACTTGGACTTAATTGGGCAGGCTTTTTAATGGATGATACCAGGCCTAATAAAGAAAGATTATTATGGGAAAAGAAAAAATATCAAAAATGACATAGGCTGTCATCAAAATAATTACGAGGAGAAGAGATATGGCTGGAAGAAAAGATGATTTTAACCTTAATGTGCGAAATTCGCCCATCATCTAAAGTGGGAGATGGATAGCACTTGAGTCTAGTCAACAAACGTATAAAATATAATCAGTAGTAAATAATAGAAACGAGGAATATTAATGAATTTAGATACTAATAATCATTCAGTATTCAAGTTATCCTATCACTTAGTATTGGCTATAAAATATCGTAGAAAAGTTATTAATGATGAAATATCCAATAGGTTAAAGGAAATATATGAGTATATATCACCTAACTACAATGTAACTTTAGAAGAGTGGAATCACGATAAAGACCATATATATTTGTTGTTTAGAGGCTCTCCAAACACTGAAATATCAAAATTTCTAAATGCTTATAAATCTGCAAGTAGTAGACTTATAAAAAAAGAATATCCAATAATCAAAAAACAATTATGGAAGGAATATTTTTGGAGTAGAAGCTATTGCTTATTAACTACTGGTGGTGCTCCTATTGAAACAGTAAGAAAATATATTGAAAATCAAGGGATAAAATAATGCTTAAAACTTACAAATATAGAATATATCCTAATTCAGAGCAAAAAGAATATTTAGCTAAAACTTTTGGATGTACTAGGTTC
>JAEXSY010000374.1 GCA_023440105.1 Bacillota bacterium | reverse complement strand
CCATTATTCCAGTGGATTTAGCTGGGAAAATGTGTGATTATGATAAGCTTTATGAAGTTGTAAAGAATAAGCAACACTTGTTTAAGGCTAAAAATGATCTTCAAAGAACTGTTAATAGAATTATAATTTTGGCAGACTCAGCTCATGGTTTTGGTGCTATACGAAAGAATGTAAAATCTGGTTTAGCAGCTGACTTCACATGCTTTTCATTCCATGCAGTAAAGAACCTTACCACAGCAGAGGGAGGGGCTGTAGTATGGAGAAATGACTTAGGATTTGACGACGCTATGTTATATAACGAATTTATGCTTTACAGCCTCCATGGTCAATCTAAGGATGCATTAGCCAAAACTCAAAAGGGAGCATGGGAGTACGATATATTATACCCTGCTTATAAATGTAATATGACAGACATATTGGCAAGCTTTGGGCTTATACAATTAAATAGATACGAGGAATTACTTAAGAGACGTAAAGAAATTATAACCTTATACAATGAAGGCTTATCAAGTATTGGTGTGAATTATTTAAATCATTATGGAGATGATTATTCTTCTACAGGGCATTTATATTTAGTTAGAATTCCTGGTATTGAGGAAGAGTTAAGAAATGATATTATAGTTAGATTAGCAAATAGAGGCATTTCTTGTAATGTACATTATAAGCCTCTGCCTATGTTCACTGCATATAAAAATATGGGTTTTGATATAAAAAATTATCCTAATGCCTTTAATATGTATAAAAATGAAATTACTTTACCTCTTCATACCTTGCTTTCTAATGAAGATGTGCGATATATAGTGAATTCTTTAAAGGAAGTTTTATCTGAGTTAGATAGTAAACTTGCTATATAAAACTATAAATTAGCATTATAAATAAGACGGGAGGGGAAATGTGAATATTTTACAGTGGGAAAAACTACCTGAGAATATGAAAAATGATACTGTGCGAAAGTACTATGAAAAATTATATAAAAAACGAGGGAGCCTAATTGCTAAAAGAATCTTTGATATACTAATGTCTCTAATAGCATTAATAATTTCAGCCCCTTTATTTTTAATTATAAGCATAGCCATTAAAATTGATTCTCAAGGACCTATTATGTTTAGGCAGATTAGAGTTACTCAATATGGGAGAGAATTTAAAATATTTAAGTTCAGAACAATGGTGGATGGTTCTGATCGTAGAGGACTGTTGGTTACTACTGATGGTGATAACAGGATTACAAATATAGGTGCTTTTTTAAGAAAATATCGATTAGATGAAATCCCACAATTATTAAATATATTAAGAGGAGATATGAGTTTTGTAGGAACTCGACCTGAGGTAGTGAAATATGTTAATCACTATACAGAAGAAATGAGAGCAACATTACTTCTGCCAGCTGGAGTAACATCAGTGGCTAGCATACAATATAAGGATGAAAATTTGCTTCTTAAAAATGCCGATAATGCTGATAAAACATATATAGAAGAAATTCTTCCTGAGAAGATGAAGCATAATCTAAGAAGTCTTGAAAATTTTAGTTTTATTAGCGACCTTAAGACTATATTTGAAACAGTAACGGCTGTATTTATAGGAAGAAGTTCAGAAACTAAAAAAAATGCAAAGTAGAATAAAATTTCTACTATAAAAAGTTAAAAGTAAATAATAAAGGATTATAAATATTTTCTTATCTAAATTCATTGTTGTGTTTAGGTGCTGAAAATAAAAGGAGACTAGATAATGATGTCTGCTACAGGAAGAAAATTTGTTTTGGTGTTATATGATATTGTAGCCATTAACATAAGCTTTTTAATTGCTATGGTCTTGAGGTTCGAATTTGAGGTTCCGGTAAAACTTATAAGTACCCGTATAATGCTGATAGTTGCAATAACAATAATATATGTAATTATTTTTAAACTCATGAATTTATATAATAGTCTTTGGAGCTATGCTAGCGTTGATGAGCTTCTCTTTATGGTACTCGCGAATATAATAAGTAGTATCACTACGATAATAATAAATAGTTTATTCACTGAGAGACTTCCTTACTCTGTGATTATTATGGCTTCTTTGATTATATTAGTGTCTACCTTAGGCTTTAGACTTGTATTTAGATTCTTAAGACAGTTTGAAGATACACATAACCAGGTAGATAAGTCATCCTTTAAAAGGGTGCTCATAGTTGGAGCGGGATTTATGGGAATAAATCTTCTAAAGGATATTAATATGAATCCTAAAGTCAGATACCTACCTGTTGGCTTCGCCGATGACAATGAATATAAGTTAGGAAAGACCGTTGGAGGAATTAAGGTACTGGGAACCACTAAAAATATAAAAAGTCTAGTTAAGAAATACGATATAAATTCAATATTTATAGCTATACCTTCATTAGAAATAGAAAAAAGAAGAGCTATGGCAAAGCTCTGCAGTGAAACAGGGTGTGAAGTGAAAATTATACCTGGAGTATGTGAGCTCTTAAATGGCGAAGAATACTTAAAGCAAATGAGGAAAATTGATTTAAAGGATCTTTTGGGAAGAGAACCTGTTACTCTTGATAATCATGGAATAACCAGTTATATAGAAGGAAAGAGAGTTCTAGTTACTGGTGCAGGTGGCTCCATAGGCAGTGAGCTTTGTAGGCAGATAGTGAAGTATAAGCCATCAGAGCTGATTATTTTAGATATCTATGAGAATAACGCCTATGAGCTTCAAAATGAATTGTTAAGAAAATATCCTAAGTTAAATCTTAAAGTGTTAATCGCTTCAGTAAGAGATAGAAAGAGGCTTGAGAGAATATTTGAAGAATACAGACCATCGGTGGTTTTTCATGCTGCAGCTCATAAGCATGTGCCTTTAATGGAATTTAGTCCAGGTGAGGCTATAAAGAATAATGTTATGGGTACCTTGAATGCTGCTGAATGTGCAGATAAATATGGAGCTCACCGTTTTGTCCTAATATCAACAGATAAGGCTGTAAACCCTACTAATGTTATGGGGGCTTCCAAGAGAATGTGTGAGATGATTATTCAGGCTATAAATCCAAGGAGCAAGACAGAATTTGTAGCAGTGCGTTTTGGAAATGTTCTTGGGAGCAATGGTTCCGTTATACCACTCTTTGAAAAACAAATAGAGGAGGGG
>JAEXSY010000159.1 GCA_023440105.1 Bacillota bacterium | reverse complement strand
AATTTTATCTACAGTGGTTAAAACGGGAGCTGAAGCCTTTCATAGTAATACAAAACCAAGATTCTTACTAATAGAAATGGATAGACAGATTGAGAAGGCTTACATAGATAAGCTTATAATAGATATGAAATCTGTAGGTTCTCGTAGTAGAATATAAGCTGTTCTTAGGGAGATGAGTAGATGAATATAAATCTTGTGGTAACGGATTTAGATAATACTCTTCTTAATGATAGCTCAAAGGTAACTGAAGCAACTAAAGAAGTAATGACTGCTTTAAAAGAAAAGGGAGTCATTATTGCTGCGGCTACAGGAAGACCCTTGTGGAGAGCAGAGTATGTTTATAATGAAAATCCCTATATAGAATATGTAATTTCCTCCAATGGAGCTGTAATAAAAAGTATTAAAAATAGTGAAGTAATTAAGGCTGATTATATGAATGTTGAAGATTTCAATAAAATAATAGTTTTATTAGAAAATTATAATATTAATTATGAGGTCAGTGGGGTTATTGAAGGGAGTTATGAGGTTTCTTTTGTGAATAATCTTAAAGCCTTTGAGAATTTAAAACATGTTCAAAAGAAATGGTTTCAGAGACTTAAGGAGATAAAGAATATTCGGCAATATATAAATAATAGCCATATATGTGTATGTAAAATAAATGCAGTAATCCCTTTAAAAGAAGAAAGAAAAGAGATTATTGACATTGTTAAAAGAATACCTGAGGTTTATGTTACTTCAGGTGCTAGTATGGTTTTAGAGATTATGACTAAGGGTGCTGATAAAGGAAACGCTCTTACTTATTTATCGAATTATCTTCAGATACCCAAGGAGACTATAATCGCTTTTGGTGACAATGAAAATGATATTTCGTTATTAAAGTCAGCTGGTATTGGAGTGGCTATGGGTAATGCTAAAAGAGAGCTTCAGATTATTGCAGATTTTATAACAGAGGATAATAATAGTGATGGAGTAGCTGCTTTCTTAAGAAGATTTTTATAAAGTGTTATATTATTCCGATAAGTGGTTTCTTTAACTGGAAAATCAATACTTGTTTGAGCATTCTTTAGAGATATCAGAGGCTATGCCTCTAGAGCTCAAAGAGTGCATTGCTTTTGCTTATAATAGGAGATTTACATGCGGCAACAGTATTCATTGTATTTATTGATGATTCTTTCTGATTATTATATAATTTTATAATATAAATCGATTAAATTTAAAATTGGTAGATAAGTTTGCTGTTGTTCTTATTAGTGTTTTATCAAATAATATAATTAATAATAGGGGTATTGAGAATGAACAGGATAGAAAAAATTAAGCATTTTATAGAGGAGCAGCATAGGGAGGCTATATCAAGAGGAATAGACTCTGGTGTTACTGCAGAGATGGTAGCTAAAGCTTTAGGTATATGGAGAAATGATGCTTCTAAGGATCTAAACCTTTTAGTTAAGGAAGGATACCTGGAAAAGAAAGGTACAAGACCTGTGTTTTTTTCTCTATGCAACTCTCAGAGAAGCTTAAAAAAGAGTGCTAGTAAGGAAAGTTTCGAAAATATAATAGGCTATGATGGTAGCCTTAAATTACAGGTACAGCTGGCGAAGGCAGCAGCAGCTTACCCACCCTATGGAATGCATACTTTAATAATTGCTGATACAGGAGTGGGTAAGACCTTATTTGCTGAGGCGATTTGGAATCATTTTTCTTCCATAAGAACTGATAATAATATACCTTTTGTAGTTTTTAATTGTGCAGAATATGCTGATAATCCTCAGCTTTTATTATCGCAGTTATTTGGATATGAAAAGGGTGCATTTACTGGAGCTGATTCTGGAAAGCCAGGACTTCTTGAAAGAGCTAATGGTGGAGTATTGCTTTTAGATGAAATACATAGACTGCCGTCTACGGGACAAGAGATGTTCTTTACAGTTATAGATAAGGGTATATATAGAAGGTTGGGAAGTACTGTAGATAATCATATTGAATTGATGATTATTGGAGCAACAACAGAAAATATTGATAGTAATCTCTTAGACACCTTTAAAAGAAGAATACCAATGATAATTGAAATTCCAGCCCTGGTGCAAAGGCCTGTCAGGGAGAAACTAGATCTAATAGTACACTTTCTGGTCCAGGAATCGAAAAAACTTAGGTCTCCAATTGAGGTAACTGGAGAGGCATTAAAGCGTATAATTGTGTATAAAGGAAGAGCAAATATAGGAGACCTAAGAAACAAGCTACAAATTTGCTGTGCTAAAAGCAATCTTTCCTTTATGAGTAACGAAAAAAAAACCGGCTCAGAGGAGCAATTAATTAAAATTGATGTGGATAATCTGCCTAGAGATATGGCTGTGGAATATGAGAATAAGGAAGAGGTCGAAGCCTTTTTTGAAAATATGTCCTTGAAAAGAGGAATTATTATTAATCCTTTTGGAGAGGAAGCAGTAAAATATAAAGTGATAAAGGAAGAAGAAACTTCGGATATAATTAATGATGTCTCTGAATCCTCATTGGTTGAAGAGCTTGCTACCATAGAATTACAGGAGGATTATGGATCAATTTCCGAGGATAGCTTAGCTATGGCTAAGGAAATAGTAGACCTTGCTAGGAAGGAACTAGGAGAGGTCTATTCTGAAAACGCAATTATATCCATGGCCTTTCATCTAGAGCAGATAAGGTCTTTCGCTAAAGCAGGGAGAATTTTTGTTAATAATCCAGAGCCAGAGGTGAAGAGAGCTCATGGTAAGGAAATAGCCTTTATACTGAAGATATTGCCAATAATCACAGAACGTCTGGATATTCAGCTTTTAGAGAGTGAGATAACCCTCTTGGCTCTTATTTTAAAGCAGTATTCCACCGATGTTTTTTCTGATGAGGAGATAAATAATCGTTTTGGACTTTTAATAGCTTTAATAGGAGAGGATAAGGCTACTGAAAGAGCTAGGTTTGTTAATAGAATGGTTAATATAAAAATAGCCAACAGCCTTAATATACAGGAAGAGATGAATGAGGATAATCTTCTAGAAGTATTATCTAGGGGGGTAGAAAAAGGAAATCATGGTAAAGGAGTTATTATAATTACCGACTATCCTAGACTTGTGGACTTGAGGAAAAAGTTATATCAACGAACAGGTATTCGTTGCAACGTAATAACTAAGGCTGAAAATAATATAATAATTGAAACAGCTAAGGCTATAATTACTGCTCCAGACAATAGATCTATGGATGACATAACAAAGAGTATAGGACAGGTATCCTTTTTCGGTAATTTGCTGAAGCCTTATTTAAAAAGCAGGAATAAATAAAGTAAATGTAGGTCAACTTATTTCAGACAGCATCCTAAATGTTAGTATTTAATATTTAGGATGCTATTCTTTGAGCATAATCTTAGGTTTCCTTATGTTTCAGGGACAATCTTATGAACAAGGTTGAAATCAGAGAATAAACTATGTTATATATTGTCTCCAAAGTCCCAAAGGTTTTAAGAGCTCTATTGATAGAAAAGACATTTATTAAGAGAAGATAATCCTCAAGTTCTTTAACATCTAGTATAACCTTTTTACTGTTTAAAAACCTAGCTACACGGTTTCTATTTTCATTTTCAAAATAAAGGGATATAAAGTCAAAGATTAAGGAGGTGCTTAGTATAATCATAGACCAATTGATTAATACTGATTTTTTTATGAGTATTCCAAATACCAGCAGTATAAGAAAAATCGTTCCTAATACTTTAAAACCTTTAGATATTGAAGAATATATCCTGTAAACCTTACTTTTATTAAAAGCAATAGCGTCTCCAGTTAAAATTAATATATTTGCTATCATAAATACAGCACTGGAATTGTTAGTTACAGTAGTTATACTAAGGGTATTATTAAATGAAGTAAACTTATCCATAAATATATCCTTCTGAGATTTAATTGTGATTTCATCCTCATTATAATAGGAAAGCATTTCTTCACAAGCACTATGGCCTGTCCAAAACTTGCTGATGCGCTTAGAGTCTCTTTTTACAACTTGTATTATTGTCCTTTGAGTTCTATACCAGTTGGTAAATGATAATACTAAACCTACAATTAATATTAAGAAATATGGTGTTTCAATAATTTCATTCCACGACATTTTATCCTCCTCTAGAGCATTATTATGTTATTCAAGGCCAGTTGACTTTCATAGTTGATGGATTTGGTAGGGTCATCATGAAGTAATACACTTCTGCATCAACTATTTCAAGGCCTAAAGCATCACAGGCTGTGGCTAGATTACTCTTTAGAATGTTGAAAAAGCTTAAGTATTTTTTCTTTGTTTCTTCCCCGTTAATTGGCATTGGAATTGGTTCAACGGATAATAATCTCTCGAACATAGCGGCAGTGTGAACATATATGCGTATTATCAAATCTGAGGGCAGGGGCTCATTATATAACTCTTGAAGCACTTCAATTAAGTGTTTTGCTTCCTTAACAACCTTTCCAGGTTCTAAGGAAGGGGCAAAGTAATGCATATTTTCATTAATTTTTTCTAGACTTTGTTCAAGAGGCAGCTCATTAATTGAGATTTGTGGCTTTCTATCATGGGAGCTCCATTCTGCCAGCAAGAAATTGATACGGTTTTTCCCCTCTTGAGTCACTAGGGCTTCCATTCCGACAAATGGAATTCCAGCTATTTCAGGATTAATAAATCCTACAATTAGCTTAAGCCTGCTTCCAAGCTTATTAGCAATTCCTTTAATATCATCAGCTATACCTAAGGGGATTATATCGATTGTAGAAGATATGGAAGTATCCTTTAAAAGTAATTCTCTGGCTATTCTTGCACTACCCATACCGGTGACGCAATAGGTTATAACAACGCTCTTCTTATCATTACCCATATTATCATAGCCCTCTGATAGATTTTTTAATGAAGACCTTAAGTGCTTTCTGTAGCTGTTAGCAATATCGTTAGTAGCTATGGTTTTTGAAGTCAAGTTACTAAATGTTGTATTTATATATTGAGTATATTTAATAATTACTTCTTGTGCTACCTCATGAATTGTATTCTCTGTGGTAAGTATAGTTTTACAGGTTTCTAACACCATAACAGTACTAGCGTTTGGTATGATTCTGCATTGAATATTAGTTTTGTCGCAGAGGTCCTTTTCTAGAGAAACGTAGCTTGCCATATCTGCTAGAATTAGAACTCCTTTATCATCATTAGCGGATACTATAGAGTAACAGAGCTTATCAAAAATACTTTTAGAGTTACTTTCAATGGAAATATTAACGCCCTGTACCAACGAGGTTCCTAATATTTTATTCACGAAGTCAGCAATGCTTGAAGCTGTTGAATCTCCATGGGACATTACTACAAGCCCTATAT
>JAEXSY010000246.1 GCA_023440105.1 Bacillota bacterium | reverse complement strand
AAACACATAAAGCTAAATCAAAAAATAATAACTTCCTTCATTTTTAAATAATTATGTGAAGACAAATGTATTAATTTTAAGCTTAAATATATTAATTATATAAATATCCCTTATGGTTAATCCCATTTATTTCCTGTCTATAGAGCACCAAAGAACTTAGCTATTGCTACCATTATAATATCTACGAAATTAGCTAGTGAACCAGCTGTTACCTTTACTCCTTCTTCCAAAGCAAGTGCACCAGTTGAAGTAACAAACAGAGTTCCTATATCTGTCATGAAATTTAGTGCAAATACTACAAATACCATAAAGACAGTTCCTGTGATTATTCCTCTAAATAGGTTCTTATCAGTCATCATGGAAATCATTCCTGCAAAGTATGGTATAGATCCAAACATACCAACAGGGAAGTAATTATTACCTGGCACAATAAATGCAAGAGCTATAGTAATTGGAATGAGTATTAATCCAAGGGTTATAGTTGTCTGATCACCAACTCCGAAAGCTGAATCACAACCTAAAAGAAGTTCTTGGTCCTCATCAACATGTTTCATCATAAAAATCTTTGCCGCCTTACTAATTGGAGCTAGTCCTTCCATAAGCAAGCTCACCATTCTAGGCATAAGAACAATAACAGCGGATATTCCAACACCAGTTTGAATCATAACCGAAGGTGTTTGGAATGTAATTAATGATAGGAATATACCAACTATAAATCCAACTATAGCAGGATCACCCAACACACCCAACTTTTTATTTATCCAAGACAAGCTTATATCAATTTTATTGATTCCTGGTATTTTATCTAATATCTTATTCATAATAACAGCTATAGGAACAACTGATAGAGTTGAGCTCAATGTTGTACAGGTTGTACCTTCATAGCCAAAATTTCTCTGCCAGTATGGAGCAATTTTATCTCCTACTATGTTTATAAATACTACTAAAGCCATTGCAAATATTAATCCAATTGCATATGCTGCAACTCCTGTAACACCGACATTACCAAGTATTAAATATAGAATTGAAGCTGCCATTAATATGTGCCAGTAATTCCAAATATCAATGTTTAGAGTTTTAGTTATTTTATATTTAACTAATACAAAATTTAGAACAAGACCTAAAGGTACTACTGCAGCAGCAAACGGAGAAGTCCAAGCAGCTGCCGACAAAGCCTGCCAGCCTACATCAATTGTGGTAAAACCAGTACCTGATGCAGCATAATATGCTTGTATTGGTGCTATAGTTGTTGTTAGTAATGTTATAACAAGCTTTAATCCTTGAAAACCTATTCCTAATAGAAGACCGCTTTTAAAAGCATCCCAAAATTTCATTTTAAATACAAGACCAAGAATTGTGATGATTATTGGAAGAGTTGCAACAGCTCCGACATCCAATATAGACCTAGTAATATTAGCTATTTGTTCCATTAAGAATCCTCCCTTAATAAAATATATAATATATATTCATAAATTCTACTATAAAAATAAGTATTAATTTAACAACTCAAATGAACTGTGCATTATATTCAAAATGATTTTACTTATAATAATTTAAACTTATTTACATATATGGTATACTTAATTTAGAATCTCTTCTCAAATAATGTTCGCTAGCAACATGCATTATTTTTCATTTTGAAGGGATTCTTTTGTTTATAAAAACAACTACGTAATTCATCATCACAATTATATTCTTAAAACCTTTCATTTGATTTTATAAACACTTGTTTTTAAATAGAATTTAAGAATATTCATAACAACAAAATAGTATTTATAGCTTTGATACTATATCCATTAAAACCTTTGTGCACTCTTTTTTAGTTTTCTCTTCTCCTATTCCTGTAATGAAGGATGTAACACTTATTATTGGAACTTGAAGATCTGCCGAATATTTATTTGTTGTAAAAATAACATCTACATAAGGAGCTCTAGAAACCACCTCATTCATATTGCTTTTTTGAATTGTAACATCAATTTTTAGCTCATCACATAACTCCTTGGTAGCCTGAGCAGCTAGTGTAGATGTAGCTATTCCACTTCCACAAGCGATTAAAATAACAACTGGTCTTTTTTGCATAAAATCAACCTCCATTTTTAAATTATTATTTATTAATATTCATACTAATTTCATTCTATTTTTTATCAAACTGATATAATTCATATAATTTTACAATATTTATAATATCTGTTTTAGTTTTTGCATTATATAATATTCCTTGAATATCATTATTAGCCATACATCTAACCATATGAAAAAATATAATAAGATGACTTTTTTCATCAGGAATGCTAACGCCAATAACAAATCTAACAGGGTCATTTAGATCGTGATTAAAGATAACTGGTTTTTTTAACCGTATAAAACTTACACCTAAATTCTTTGCACCATCTCTAGGGCTCGCATGAGCTATTGCTATGCCAGGAGCAAAAACAATATATGGACCATGTCTTCTAACTAATTCAATCATCTTATCAGTATATTCTTTTGTACTATCGCGATGATTCTCCAATACCTTTCCGGCTAACCTAATGGATTCCTCCCAGTTATCAACTTCAGAGTCTAATATCATTCTTGATTCATCTAATTTTTCAAAAAACCATATCTCTTTTTCGTTGTCTTTTATTTTTAAAGAATACTTTTTATTTAGCAATTCTAATTTTTCAGAGTGATTTTCATGCTTATTTAGCATAATTTTGTTATATTCATCTATATAGGATAGTATTCTATTAATCTCCCTCTTCTCAGCCTTGTTTTTACATTTTCTTCCAAGGTTATTTTCATCAATGTATTGTCTTATTTTTCTTATATCATCTTCGTACAGAAGAGGATTTATACAGATTATATCGTTCAAAGAATCTCTTATTTGTACAGTAGAAATCACTAAATCAATTCCTTTACGATCATAATTTGCTAGCCTATGAGCTGGTATGATTGCATCTATGACAATATTAAAATTTTGATCTAGTTTAACTTTCAGAAGATTTGCTGTACATAAGCCTGCGGGACATATTAGTAATGCATGTATAGGAATAGGTTCCAGTCTTAAGTTTTCTAATGTAGCAGCAATGTGCATTACTATAAAGGATATTTCGTCCTTATTCATCTTCTTGTTTATAATTCGTTCAATAATACCAATATATTTCTCCACATGCTCAAAAACTTCTGGATACATTTCTTCTAGCTCACTGCATAGAGGGTTTTTACGCATAATCTCATATTTCTTTAGACTTATTATAGTTGACATAATATGTTTTAATAATAAGTCATAGCTTTGATACCCTATCTTTTCCTTTATATCAAGACTCATACATACAGCCCAAACAAATGCAGATATTTGCATCTCTGTATTCACAATTTCCTCATCAAGGCTATTACTCTGGTTTTTTTCAAAAGAAGCCTCATCAATTTTCTCCTTGAAAAGCATCACTTCTTCTTGGGTTAACCTTTCATTAATATTATATTTATCCATTAGCTCACTGAGTATTTCGTATGCTATTCTTTGGTTGTTATTACCCTTAGTTGGATGTGTTTTTCCTACTACTTTATTAATTATCATTCTATTCATTACGATGATGATATAATTTTCAATTTCTTTAAAACATGCATCACGTAATTCAATGTTATATAGCAGTTCATAATTTAACAGAACTTGACGTACTACTTTTCTATTTACTCCCCCCTCTAATTCTTTTTCAATTAATATTCCTATACCATTAACATCTTCACCACCTTTTAAACCTTTCAAAGAAGAAAGCTCGCTTATAGTGTTTCTAATTTGCAGTTCATCCCCAATAACTGTATATCCTTTTTTTGTTTTAGCAATCAACTTAATTTCCCTATCTTCAAGGTACTTCTTTATATCAACAATCTCTTTAGCCATAGTACTCTTGGATACAGATAGTTTATTTGCTAGATAGCTTGTAGTTATATAGTTGTCATTATAGAGAATTAGTAAAACAGCCATATACACTCTTTCTTCATTAGAAAGCTTATAATGATAAAAATTATTTCTTTCTACAACTTCATTAAATTCAACTTCAAGGGCTAACTTATCAGGTATTTCAATATATCCTTTTACAATCTGAATTAGATTTTTCTGTGTAAATAAATCTTGTAACCCTTGAATATCATTTCTTAAAGTTCTTTCAGAAATATTAAATTTTTCCGCCAAGCCTGTCAAGCTTAGCTTTTCATTACCTAAAAATTCATTAACCAATTCACTATGTCTTTGTACTATATTCATATTTATAATATATCACCCTATATTTCAACATTAAATACTAAGATTCTACAATTTATTTGTGATTTGTGAAAACAATTACACTAATGATTTCATTCTTTGCTTTAGTATTGAAGCGTTAATTATTGGTTAAATGCCTTAATATAAAGTAATTAGAGTATAATTATAAACATTTATACCTTTACTTATTTACAGTAATTCCTGCAACAACCTACATACACTCTTATCAACGGCTGCACAGAGTCTGTACATATTCTTTATTTTAGTGCTATAATTTTATGGAGCAGAATAATAGCTCAAATGCTATTTTCGCAATATTGAAAATACTATTATTCATTGAGCATTATTCTAAATAACATAAAATATATATTCTATTAAACCTAATTACATCTAAGAAAGGAAAAAAGAAAGTTAATGAAAGAAAGTTTAAAAGCTATTATTTTTGATATGGATGGAGTTTTGATAGACTCAGAAATATTGTATATCAATAACGTAAAAAAATTTCTCCAAGAAAAACTTCAATGGACAGTTGATAACGAAACATTAAATGCCTTTATAGGAGCTACATCAGAAATGATATGGGAACTTGTAAAGGAAAATTGCCCAAAGGATTGGAACTTCGATATTTACAAGGAAAACTATAGACAATTTTGCGCTACTGAAAAGTTAGACATTGCTAAAAGTATTTTTGAAGATACACTCTCCACTCTAGAAAATCTAACTAATCTGGGATATCGTCTGGCATTAGCAACCTCAACTAATAGCTATAAAGCATTTCCTATCATTGAAGAATGCCATATCAGTCCCTATATGGAGGTTGTGCTCACTGGAAATATGTTCAAAAAAACTAAGCCAGACCCTGAAATTTATTTAACCTGTCTTGAAAAGCTAAAACTCTCTCCTACTGAGTGTCTTGTAATAGAAGATTCTACCTACGGTATTGAAGCAGCAAAAAGAGCAGGAATACCCGTAGTTGCTAAAAGATCCACTAGGTATTTTATTGACCAAAGTAAGGCTGACTTTTATATTAATAATCTTAGAGATATAATCCCCTTAATAAATAAGAAAAGCTCCATATGATAAATTCATAGGAGCCTATATATAACCATCAGTCTTCAAAAGGAAAATGATGAGGTAGCCCCAAGGCATCTCTCACCTCTATAAACTCTTTCTGCACAGCCTCCCCAATAGGAACTCCCTTGTCCTTTCTTTCCTGCCATATAATATATTCCTTTTCCCCAGCAGTGTATATCCTCTCTTCTCCTGGAGCCTTTTCAGAGCCCCTCAGCTCTCTTAATATATCTCCAGCAGTTTTCTTAAAGGCTTCAAGCCCCATGAAGGCTTCTGTGTCTATGGCTATGAAGAAATGTCCTAAATGATAAGGAACCTTTTCTCCCTTTTCATTGATACCAGTGAGCATCCTTAAATAGTTTCCTGACTGGAGAGCTGCTGATAATATTTCCACTACGGTAGCATAGCCATAGCCCTTGTATCCTGCCAGATCCTCACCAATCCCACCTAAAGGAGCCAATGCAGCATTACCAGTGGTTAAGTCCTTTAAAATAGCCTCGCTATCAGTCATGGCACTGCCATCTCGGCCTATAACCATCCCTGCAGGAGTATCCTTACCGTTTCTTGCATAGTACTCTATCTTACCTCTCTGAGTGATAGAGGTAGCACAGTCTAATACAAAGGGGAATTCTTCATCTGTAGGCATTCCTACAGTGAGGGGATTTGTTCCCAGCATATTTTCAACTCCAAAGGTAGGTGCTATGGAAGGTCTTGCATTGGTTCCAGTGATACCTATCATACCTGCCTTTGTAGCCATAGTTGCATAATAACCAGCTATTCCATAGTGAGTTGAATTCCTCACAGCCACCATACCCATGCCATATTGCTTTGCCTTTTCTATAGCCATATTCATGGCCTTTACTCCTATGACCATTCCCATACCATCATGTCCATCCACCACCGCTGTAGTAGGAGTTTGTCTTACTATTTCAAAATTAGTTACAGGCTTCTGTATTCCATCATTGATTCTATCTACATAAATAGGCTTAAAGCGATTACAGCCATGACTCTCTATTCCTCTGCGGTCGCTTTCCATAAGTACCTCTGCACAAATTTCGGCTTCCTCTCTTGGAACCCCTAGCTTTTCAAAGGCCGAAGCCATAAAATCTCCAATAAGCTCCCATGAAACATAAGGTCTTGTCTCCATATCAGTACCATCCTCCTAAGTTTTGATATTTAAAGCTTGAAATTATCCAAATATTCATACACTTCTTAGGACTGTTATATCATTGTTTGTATATAATTTCAATAGTCACTGGGATTATTGATATAACATTTAAACTTATGTAATGGAATATCTACTTATGCTATAGACTTCTATAACAACTCATAATTTAAACATAGAGGAACATTATAGCTTTTATTTATTACAAGCTCTGCTTCGATATTATATATATCCTTTAAAACATCCTTCTTCATAATTAAGCGGGGCTCATCCTTATAAAGAAGCCTTCCATCCTTCATGGCTATGATAAAATCCGAATACTTAGCAGCCTGATTTATATCGTGAAGCACCATTACTATGGTACACCCATGGTTATTATTTAAATCCTTAACTATATTCAGTACCTCCAGCTGATGGCTCATATCCAAATAGGTTGTAGGCTCATCTAATAATAATATGTCCGTTTCCTGTGCCAAGGCCATGGCTAGCCAAACTCTCTGCCTCTGCCCTCCGGATAATTCAGCTAGCTCACTATCCCTAAATTCTGTGGTATTAGTTACCTTTAGAGCCCAGTTTATCTTTTCCTTATCCTTTTTAGATAGCTTATTTATATTTGTTCTATAAGGATACCTTCCATAAGAAACTAATTCCTCAACCTTCAGCTCAGAAGGTCCATTGGGATTCTGAGAAAGGATAGCCAGCTTTTCTGCTATTTCTTTGCTTTTCATCAGCTGCATATCCTTATCAAAGAGAAAAACCTTCCCAGCTTCTTTTTTCAATATCCTTCCTATGCCCTTTAATAGAGTAGATTTGCCACAGCCATTGGGCCCAATTATGCTTGTAATCTTCCCTTCTTCAATACTAAGGCTTAATTCTTCGATTATTATTTTTTTATCATATCCTAGCTTAAAATCCTTTATAGTAACAGCATCCTTCATCTTCCTTCTAACCTTCCTTCCAGGACTAAATGTACAAGCAACCTATAGATAAATTCTCTTACTTCTTTTTAGCCTGTACAATTATAAAATTACAATAGAACTTTATCCTTTGTATAATAAATATATAAAATAAGGTACTCCAATTATTGATATTACTATTCCCACCGCTAACTCCGAGGGTGCAAAAACTGTCTTAGCAATAAAGTCAGAGACGATTAAAAGAAAAGCACCCACTAATGGAGCAACTATAATTGTCCTCCTATGCTTTAAGCCTACCAGCTTTCTTGCTATATGAGGCGCCATAAGACCAACAAAGCCTATATTTCCAGCGACACATACACAGGCGCTGATGAGGCCAACACAGGCAAATAAAAGCTTAACTTTTTCTTTTTCTAAATCTATTCCCAAGCCAATTATGGTTACTTCCTCTAGCTGAAAATAATCCAGCAAATGAGCTTTCTTATAGAGATACAGCCCTAAGAAAACTATCCAAGGAAGCATCATATAAATAAAAACCCAATTGGCATTATATATAGTTCCCGACTGCCATACCGCTGCGAATTCAAAGTCAGAGGAGTTCATTTTCATGGAAAACATCATAGAAACAGCTGAAAAACCACTGTTTACTGCTATACCTGTTAAAATAAGCCGCTGCATATCCATCTTATTATTCTTTTTTGAAAATAGCAGAATTATCACTGCTGCAGCTAGCCCACCAACAAAGCCGAAAATAGGCATAGAAAAAATGCTCAATATATTACTTCCATCGGTTCTCGCAGCATTAAAGCTCACAAAAAACATATAAATGATAACCGCTGCTGCTGCACCAGAATTAATCCCTAATATACCTGGATCAGCTAATTGATTTTTTGTGATTCCCTGAAGAAAGAGCCCTGCTATAGCTAGTCCTATTCCTACCAGCATGGCAATTATTATGCGAGGAAGTCTAAATTCAAATACTACCAGCTTAAAGCTTTCATTATCGGATAAGCCCAATAAGGTCTTGAGCACTTCTCCTGGGGTTATTTCATACATACCACTGGTTAAATGAAAGTAAAAGGCTAAAAATATTAAGGCTAACAGAATAATAATTGTTAAAGGATACCTTATTCTGCTTTTATCCATTACCTCTTCCCCCTTTAGCTTTTATTAAATACAAGAAGAAGGGCACGCCTATAATAGCCGTCACTGTGCCTATGGGGGTTTCAAAGGGATAATTTGTATACCTGCTGATCAAATCACAGAGGCTCAGAAAGAAAGCTCCACCTATTAATGAACAGGGAATTATATATTTGTAATCATAGCCTATTAAAAGCCTGACAATATTAGGAATTACCAGTCCCACAAAAGAAATCTTCCCAACTAGTGCTACAGAAGTAGCCGTAAGCAGTACTACAGCTCCCATGGACATGTACTTTACAAAGGTAATTTTTTGTCCTAGACTTATAGCAATGTCCTCTCCTAGAGAGCTTATGGTGATTTCCTTTGCCACAATGAGAGCTATTATTATTCCCACTGCCCCAATAGGTATAATAGTTATTAAAAGCTCACTATCTACCGTATGAACCTTGGTATTGTACCAGGCTGAAATAGTCTGAGATACCTGATAATACATGGAGATAGCAGAGCCCAAGCTGCTTAAAAAACTGCCTATAATGGTTCCTATAATAGCAAGTCTAACAGGAGATAAGCCATTTTTTATAGTAGAGCCTATTCCCATCACCAATAAGGCACCAAGTATGGAGCCAATTATAGATACTAAAATCAATGCACCATTAGATAGGGAAGGGTAAAATACTACTGCTATGGTGATGAGAAAAGCGGAGCCATCATTTACCCCCATAAGGGAAGGAGAAGCTAGATAATTTCTTGTTATCCCCTGCATTATTGAGCCTGCGGTGGCTAAAAAACCTCCTACTACTAATACCGCAATAGCTCTAGGAAGTCTATTATGGAGCACTATTATATGATCTACATTGTTTTTATCAAAATTAAAAATAGCATCAAAAACCATCTCTTTAGGTATATACTTAGTTCCCATAGTTATAGAAAGGACTGTTACGGTCAATATTCCTATTATGCAGATAAAAAATATTAATGATAATCTTTTACTAAAGCTCTTCATATTAATCTCCGTGAAAAATCATCTAGTCAAGAAGCTTGACTAGATGATCTTTTTATTCTGATAAATTCTCTACCACTGCATCTAAGAATCTAACCTTAGACCAAGCTGTTCCTCCTTGAGCTAAAGGATCTACAGTATTAATAAATACCTTGCCATTAGTAGCTGCCTTTGTGCTTTTAAATATAGGATTTTCTAACAGCTCGTTTAAAGCTTCTGGAGCATCTGTATTTTCACTACCTTCAAACTGTAAGAATATTGCATCTGGATTTACCTCTGCTAAGGTTTCTAAAGTTATTTCTGCTTGAGCCTCTGCTTTAGTAACTATTTCAGGAACCTTAAGTTCTAAATCTTCATATAAAACTGGATTCAAATATACATTTGAAGGATATATATTCATTAGTCCCTGCCTAATTCTTATAACCAGTACATTTTCATATTCACTTGAAAAGCCTTCCTTAGCGCTTGCGACCTTTTCTTCATAATCTGCAATAAGCTTATTGGCCTCATCTAGCTTGTCTGTTGCTTCCCCTAAAGCTAAGAGATTCGCCTTCCAATTGGAGGATATATGTGAATAAGGTAGTGTTACTGCTATCTTATTGAGCTGAGCCTTAGTTTCATCAGGAAACTTTGAGGTTCCTACAATAAGGTCTGGATTTACGTTTAATATGGCTTCAAAGTTAGGACTCTTTTTATCACCTATTAAAGCTGCATCCTTAAAGTCATCTGCCAAATACTTTGGTACTTCTCCTGCTATTTCTAAAACTCCCACAGCATCTATTCCTAAGGCTGCTGCATCCTCCATTCCTTCAAGGCTTGCAAGAACAATATTTTCAACCTTTTTATCAAAGGAATATTCCTCACCTAAATAATTTATAGTAAAGGCTTTATCCTTATCTTCTACTGTATCTTTCTGTGCAGCTTCCTTTGGTGCACAAGCAGTTAAACCTGTAATTAAAAATGCCATTATTAGTGCTAAATATTTTTTCATGTTAACCCCCAAAAATATTAATGATTTTCATTCTCATTAAGTATCTTAACAAAAAAATATATTGAATAACATAGACTTTTTTATGACTTTTTGTACTTTTGCCGGCTTAATTATTTATATAAGTGGATGGATAAGCTATGTTTTCTCTATATTTCTTAGGGGATACTCCTATATTTTTCTTGAAGGTCTTACTAAAATAAAAGCAATCATTATATCCTGTCATATCAGCTATTTCAGAAATCGTATGACTTGAAAACTTTAATAATCTCTTAGCTTCTTTTAACCTATATTCTGTTAAATATTTTATAGGAGATAATCCTGTAACTTCTTGAAAAATATCACTAAATCTCCTTCTATCTACTTCTAAAATATCTGCTATTTCTGTTATTGATATTGCATCATTATATTTTTTATTTATATATTCAATTC
>JAEXSY010000212.1 GCA_023440105.1 Bacillota bacterium | reverse complement strand
ATATAAAGTCCCAGTCCAGAGCCCTCTTGAACTCTAGTAAAGGATTTATCAACCTTTGTAAATCTATTAAATAAAATCTCAATTTTTTCTTTTGGAATTCCTCTTCCATTATCCTTTATGGAAAGCTCTACAAAGTCATCGTTCAGGATATAAATGTTAACCTCAATTTTTCCCTCCCCTTCTTTTTTATACTTCACAGCATTAGACAAGAGGTTTAATACTATTCTTTCAATTTTATCTGGATCACAGTATAAAGGCAGCTCCTCCTCCTCTGTATCAAAAATAATCTTCACATTTTGCTCCTGCAAGAAAGGAGAAACAGATGCAACTGTATCCTCTACCAGGGAAATGAAGTCAAGCATTACGGGGTTAATTCTATAAAACCCTTCATTAATCCTGCTGGAATCTATTATATTATTTACAAGTTTTGATATTCTATAGCAATTCTGCTTAATTATATCATTATAATTTATAATCTTTTCTCTAGAGCCCTTTTCAGCATACATATTAATCATTTGAGAAGAGCTGTAAATAACATTGATAGGGGTTCTGAATTCATGAGATAGATTAGCAAAGTATTCAGAATACATCCTCTCATTTTCCTTCGCTTCCTCTAAAGCAGTTTCCATAGCTTCAGATTTTTTTACTGCCGTCATATCTGTTATTAATACCATTCTAAAAGACCCAGTTAAGCTATCTATAGGAAGACAAGTGAATTCTGCATCTAGGATATTATTCTTAAAGTCAATAATCTTTTCAGGAAAAGCGATAACAGGGTTATCCTCCCTGGCTTCACTTACTACCTTTATCACTTGTTCTAAAGAAGAAGGATCAACTATAGATCTTACATCCGTGCCTATCAAAGCTTCTTGAGAATCAGCCTTTAATAATCTCATCATAGATTCATTAGCAAATTCAATTTTGTGATCATTACTCAAATAAATTGGTATTGGTATCTTTTCAATAACATTTCTATATACTCTTTCTTTATCTTTGATTATTTTTTCTGAATTAATTAGGTCCAGGTTTTGTTTATATAGCTCTTCATTGAGCATACCTACAGGTTGTAGTAGTGTTTTCTTTAATATAATTATGTAGATCATATACATACCCATGGCTTTATAATAATGATATACAATATATGATATATTGAAATACTTCCAGTTAATTAACAAAAATATTTTGGAATATATATCGAAAATTAAACCTATTCCTATATAACACTGGATGTCTAAAGAAAAGTCACTTTTTCTTAGATGGCTAACTATCAGAGCAAGAACATTTAAACAGACTATACTCAGCTCTCCAACAGTATTGAACCCTTTGCTATTAGGCTTTAGCAAGAAAGGCATTAAACGAAATTTAATCATTAACAATAGTATTATAGGAATTAGTAAAAAATAATAGGTTACCTTTACAGGGTTATTATTTTTATAGCACAGACATAAGAATATCAAAATAGCTAAGGATGCCACATAGCTTTCAGCTATATCAAAAAAATAAGATAAATAATAATTAGATTCCTTAAATATATTTAATTCATCAGAGAATATAAGATGAAATAACTGAAACAAAACTACTATAGAAAAGCAAATACCTAAAAATCTAAACCATTGGTTCTTATTAATACCTGAAGAAAAAATTGTAACAATGGCAATGCTAGATAAAAGAAGAATAATTATTATCTCGCAGAAAAAATGATAAATTTTAACATTATAATTTCCTAAAAAAAGAGATACAGGTAGTAATATAATTATAAAAATAACCCTTGATAAACTAAAAACATCAAAAAAACTATTTTTTGCACCTGGTGCCACGGTATCCCACCTCAAACATAAACTTACTTCGATATGTATTTTCGCCAAAATATATCAAATTCCTTCATAAATTTATGTTTTCTTTGATTATATATACTCTTTATGTACATAAGGGGAATTCATTACATTAAGCAGTGCCACATAGTTTAAAGAAAAACTAACTATATCACCAATTTTATAGTTCTCTGCTCTTGGAGTAAGTTCCAAAAGCATATGATCACTGCTTGCTCCTAATATTTCTATACCTTCATCTAAAGGAATTAAGTCTTCTGGAGCCACGTCCTGTCTTCCTAAAGCAATAATAGCTCTTTTTATAATACCCTTGTCCTCAAATTTTGGAATCTTTCCAAAGGCATCATAGCCTATAGTTCCATTGGGTGCTGAGTTTTTTTCCTTCATCTCAATAATTTCCCCTTTCAAAGTAAAGGCATCATCATGAAGACCCTCAACCTTTTTCCCATAGGCTGTCTCTCGGGCTAAAATAAGAGCTTCTCACAGGGAAGCTCCTTGTAATTTATGAAATTTCCTAGACGGGAATCTCCAATAATCTTTACTCCTCCTTTAAGAAGGCTGTTCACCGCTCTGATATCTCCACAAAAAACTTTAGTTATAGCTACAGGATCAATTCCCTTTTCTTCACAAAAGCTCATAAGCCTGATAGCATTTTCTTGTAGCTTTTTTAGGTCTATCTCTATTGCCGGATATCTCATAGTCATATTCTCCTTAATAAACCATTAAATTTAACTGCTTCTTTTATATAACTTTTCTCTACCTTATACATAAAGTTTAAATAGCTTCTTCTCACTGGAGTTTTTCCTGGAGCTCTATAAGTAATTTTCTTCCCTCTGAATCTTCATTTTCCTCTTCCAATGCACTCTCAATAACCATAAGCTTCTCCGCATCAGAAAAGAATTCTGATTCCATCAAAAATTCATGAAGCCTCTTATAGCTTTTGTTGGTATTTTTGATTATCTTAAGCTCAAGAAGTTCAATATAACTGTTTTCATAGCTGCTATCCAGTTCCACGGCTTTTTCACTTAACTCTAGTGCCTTATCTATATCTTCAGCAGCTACCAATCTAGACAAAGTATCATAATTACTAGCTCTATCAGGCTCTACCTCTATTAGCATCTCGTAGAGTGCTTTGTAGGTGTCCCAATCCCCAAGGAGCCTAGAAAATTTCAGTGCACTTCTATAGGGCTCATAGCCCTCTGGATTTTCTTTAATATAGTCAACCAAGACCTTCAGCCTTGTATCTAACGCTATAAACCCCTGAGTCATATAAGTATCATAGCTTATATACTCCTCATTTCCTACAGAAGACTCTATCATAAAAGCTTTAAACTCCTTTTCAAACTCCTTTACACTAATGCCCACTGCCTTATTAAAGGCTTCATTAAAACCTATTCTTGGCACCTGATAGATTATCTCCTTTAATACTTCCTCACCTTTTAGATACACCAGGTATTGAACTGTATTTAATACCTGATAATAAGCAGGTTGATTAGATGAGGTAGCGTCCCATTCTTCGAAGCTTTCCATGTTCTCAAAGGGTATTATTTCGTCTCCATAGCTGGTAAAAACATTTTCTCTTGATGCAATATAAGTTGCTATACCCTCAGAAAACCAATATGGAAGAAGGGTTATATCTCCTCCATTATTCTTTAAAAGCATATCTGTATAGTAATGAGTATATTCATGTCTTAGATTGTTAACAAAGTAAGAGGAGTTTAAAATATCATAAAAATAGTCACTTACAGGATAGTTAATAGTTGCCTCGTGACTATTGGATTTATAGCTGGAATAAACAGCTGAAGGATAGCTTTCTCCTTGAAACTTTTGGCTGAAGATATCATAGCTATAGTCAAATTGAATTACAAGCTCATTAAGCCTTGCATCACCTAATATATTTTTCAAATCCTCTTCCGTGAAGTCTATTATTTCCTTCACATAGGGTAATATCATCTTTCCTTCTTCTGTATATAGGATAGAGATATTATCATATTTCTTTTCTAGGAAGCTATCACTATAGGTAACCTCATTCTTAAAATACTCATATAGATCCTTTACTGTTATTTCCTCCTTAATACTATAGGTGCTTACATACTTATTAAGAAGAAGCTCTATTCCCATGGTGCTTATTGACTGGGTAGCAAAGGCTAAAAGAATAGAAGTTATCAAAGCTACAAGACCTATTTTATCCTGAAATATTAAGATTTTTTTCTTCCTCACGCTTATTCTATAAACCACAGCAATAACAAGCAAGAAGGTAAAAATGAGGCTGATGAAAATAGCATTTCCTAAGCCTTCTCTACCTAAGTTATAGATAATAGCTAAATATACTAAAAGTAAAATTAAGTATAATGCCAAAGCTCCAAATATATTCTTTGCTATCTTCAAAGAACTCACCTCCTTAAATAAATCTGTTATGTTACATTATACCTTATATAAATATATATTAGAAATATCTCATATAAATATTTAGTTTTATTATCATTAATGTTACTCTTCCATCAGATGAAAAACATTTATAAAAAGGTAATATTTCGTTAATACACTGTAAATTTATAGCGATTGGTAATGATATATAATTTATATAAGAATATTACTTTAGAGGGAGGACCTAATATGCAAAATAATGCGATAGTATATTGCGAAGGATTATTTGGAGAGACAGACGGCAAAGTGGCCAATGGCTTGGTAAGGTTTTCAGAAAAGTATAGAATACTTGGAATTATAGATAGTACAAAGGCCGGATTAGATGCTGGTGAATATCTAGATGGAGTAAAAAATTACATACCTATCTTTAAAAATATACAAGATGCTTTAAAAAACCTAACAGAAGCTCCTAAATACTTTATCATTGGAGCTGCTCTAGCAGAAAGCTATATTCCTGACAATTTCATGGGGGCTATAAAAGATGCTATGGCTGAGGGTATGTCTATTGTTAACGGTTTACCTATATATCTAACAGATGATGAAAGCTTAAATAAATTAGCCATGGAGTCGGAGGTTGCTATCTATGATATCCGAAAACCTAAACCTGTGACAGAGCTTAAGCTGTTTTCAGGAGCTATTGAAAGAGTTACCTGCCCAGTAGTAGCTGTTCTTGGCTTAGACTGTGCCATAGGCAAAAGAACAACCTGTATGGAGCTAATTAAGAGTCTAAAATCTCAAGGAATAGATGCTGCTTTCGTTGCCACAGGACAAACTGGAATACTTCAGGGTGCTAAGTACGGTGTACCTATAGATGTAATCAATTCACAGTATGTGGTCGGTGAAATCGAAGCTTCAGTGGTAGAGGCCTTCGATACAGAGAATCCTGACATCATATTGATTGAAGGTCAGAGCTCAGTTAGTCACGAGGCCTATCTTTCTTCCTATGGTATAATAAAAGGAGCAAGGCCCGATGCCTTTATTCTTCAATATGCCCCAAAAAGAAAGCAGAGGGTAGACTTTGAATTTATAGATGTACCTTCTATAAAAAGCGAGATAGAGCTTATTGAATTTTTATCTAAAAAGCCAGTAATAGCCCTGACAATTAATCACGAAAATATGGAACCTTCAGCGGTAGCTTCAGAAATAAAGAAAGCAGAGATAAGACATAAGCTTCCTGTAGAGGATGTGCTTTTAAATGGTCCGCAGAAAATAACAAAGACTATAGTGGAAACCTTTCACCTGGATCAAAAGCTTTCAGCAGTGTAATAATTCTAGGAAGAGGACTCAGATTATAGAATTATATTCTGAGTCCTCTTTTATATTTTCCAAATTCTATAGCTCTACTTATTTTTTCATTTCCCTGCTTCCGGGCTTGATGTACGGGATTCCTTCTCTGCATAAAGGACAGTCCTCTTCTAAGTAACTAGAAATCTCAAGCTTTACTGCACTATATACTGGTAAGGGTGATCTCCCTGCGCTTCTGTCAACAATACATCCTATTCCAACCACCTGTGCTCCAAAGCTTTCTATTACCTTAGCTGTTTCTAAGGAGGACTTTCCTGTGGTGACTACATCCTCTGCTATCAGTACTCGTTGTCCTTTCTTTATCTCAAAGCCTCTTCTTAGCGCCATTTCTCCATTAACTCTCTCTGTAAATAAAGCCGGTCTTCCAGCTTGCCTCCCTAGCTCATAAGCTACAATTATACCACCCATGGCAGGACCTACTACTACATCAAAGGCTACATCCTTTAAGTTTTCTTTGAGAAGAGCTATTACCTTTTCTGCCTGATCAGGATACTGCAGAAGTTTTGCACACTGGCAGTATCTATCGCTGTGCCTTCCTGAGGATAGCAAAAAGTGCCCCTCTAATAAAGCTCCGCAAGCTTTTAATATATCTATAACATTATTTTCTATCATCTATATCCCTCCAAGTAATTAAGCTATGATCACAGCGTTAAGCAAGCTATAAAATACAGCCTCTTATTTCCTCCAGGTTCTTTATTTTTTCCTTTTCCATAAAGTTTTTAATACCCTGTATTATATCTATGCAGGCAAAGGGATTCATAAAGTTAGCAGTGCCAACCTGAACTGCCGTAGCCCCTGCCATAATAAATTCAATAGCGTCCTGCCAGGAAACTATACCTCCCATACCTATTACAGGCACATCTACATTCTTAGCTACCTCATATACCATTCTTAAGGCTATGGGTTTAATAGCCGGCCCTGATAAGCCTGCGGTAACATTATTAAACACCGGCCTTCTCCTGGTTATATCAACAGCCATGGAATTAAAGGTATTAACCAGGGATAATCCATCTGCCCCAGCGATGCAGCAACTTTCTGCCATAGCTACTATATTCTCAGCATTGGGGGAAAGCTTTACTATAAGAGGCTTCTTACATACTGCTTTAACCTGTCTAACAACCTCATAGGCTATATCTTCTTTTATACCAAAGGCCATTCCCCCATGCTTAACATTAGGACAGGATATATTCAGCTCCAGCATCTGGATATCTGTTGAGCTAAGAAGCTCTGCACCCTTAACATAATCCTCTAAGGTTCCTCCACCCATATTTGCAATTATTGCAGTAGATAGTTTTTTCATATTCTCTAATTCATAAGCGATGAAATGTTCAATGCCAGGATTCTGAAGACCCACACTATTTAGCAATCCTGATTTTGTTTCATAAATTCGAACGCCTTCATTGCCTTCTTTTTTATTTATCGTAAGTCCCTTGCAGCTTATTCCCCCAAGCTCAGAAGGATTATAAAAGTCCTTAAATTCTTCCCCAAAGCCATAGGTTCCTGAAGCAGCAATCACAGGATTCTTAAGCTTAACACCACAGACATTTACCTCAAGCATATCTTCAACTCCTACTATTAAGTATTAAGTCCTCTCCCTTAAAAACCGGACCATCAACACAGCTTCTTTTATTTCCCAGGTTAGTTTTACATGTACATCCGAAGCAGGCTCCTAGACCACAAGCCATTCTTTTTTCCGTAGATATTAAGCTTTTAACCTTCAATTCCCTACAGAGGCTTACCACCTTATTCATCATCACTTCAGGTCCACAGCATAAAACAGTATCATAAGAAGCTAGCTCCAGGTCATCAGTTACATAGCCTCTTTTGCCAAGGCTCCCATCCTCTGTGGTTATGGTAAGCTTGTGGACATTTTTTTCAATATTTGATAGACCATAGGCTTCTCTTCTGAAGCCTGCATAAACCTCTATACAGCTAACCTTTTTGTTTTCTTTAAGCTTATAAACCACCTCTTCAAAAGGGGCAATACCTATTCCTCCGGCTACTATAGCTATTTTCCCTTGAAGCTCCTCTACAGGAAAGCCATTGCCTAATGGACCCATAACCCCTAGCTCTTCTCCAGGAAGAAGCTTCTTTATAAGCTCTGTTCCTCTACCGACTAGCTGATATAAAAAATAATATTCATCTCCTTTTACTCTGTGGAGGCTTATAGGTCTTGAAAGGAGTGGTTCCTCCTCCCAGGCTCTCACCATAAAAAACTGTCCTGGAGAAGCCTTGAAGCTCCCTTTAACCCCTATTTTATATACTCCTTCTGCAATTTCCTTATTCTCAATAACCCTGCAGGATTCATAACTGATTTTACTCATATTAACACCTCCAGATAATATTCTATAGCCTGCTTAATATTTCATCTCTCATTCTTATAGCTTCTTCTCTTGCACATTCTTCAAAAGCCCTGCCATCTGCAGGATTATCCCTATAAGCTAATAGAATTTTTCTTGAGGAATTTACTATGCCGCCATTTCCATCTTTAAGATATAAAGC
>JAEXSY010000120.1 GCA_023440105.1 Bacillota bacterium | reverse complement strand
CAATGGAGGAGGTAAGGCATATGTGTCCATTAAGATTAAAGGGCTGATTGGAATAATCCCAATACCGCACATGAAATAGAGCCTCCATGGCTTCTCCCGTAAAATATTCAAGGAGGGTTGCTGCTATCATTCCTAAAATAAAGGTCAGAATTAAGTTATCTCTAACAGGGAGAGTTGCCAGTAAAACTATTATGGCTCCACTGCCGTATATGGGCAGTATTGGACCTCTTAAAAAGCCTCGATTAACCCATTTACCCTTCTTTATGGATACATAGCAGCTTTCCCATATCCATCCCAAAAAACAATATAAAAAGAAAAATAACAACCACTGTGATGCACTATAGCTATACATAAAATGAATCCTCCCAATATATAATTTTATATTATATCAACTATTAACAGAATTTTCTACGAATTACGACATATATAAGTAAAAAAATCCAGCAGTTCACATTATCACTGCTGGATATTGTATATTATTTAAAGATTGGATTTACATATCTCTTCCTAGCTGCTGTTCCACGGCCATACTGAATAGCATGGGTAGGGCAGCGATGAATACAAGCAAGGCACTGAATGCATTTGCCTTTTATCCAGCTAGGCTTTCCTTCTATTAATTCTATGGCTTTACTAGAACAGAGCTCCTGACATTTACCACAGGAAATACATTTATCATCACTATAAAACTTTCTGGTGCTTCTACCATTTTTATAAAAATAATAGGCAACCTTTGTAATTAATCTTCCTTTAAATCCTAAAGGTAATATCAGATTTTCTTTAGACTTTATTTTTGAGATAATACCAGCTAAGAGCTTATCACTCTTATTAAGTATAGCCTGGGTCTTTTCCTTAGAAGGCACATCATACATCAGTACATAGTTATCCGGCATCAAAAGGGGCTGAACAAGGTCCAGAGTATAGCCACTACGGGCTAGGAGCTCTCTAAGCTGCTCTCCTGCCCCTTCAATACTGCCACCACAGGTTATTACACTAAAGATATAATTATTATTATAATTTTTAATCTTCATTTTCTCAATAAACTCACATACAATGGATGGTATGCCATAATAATAAACAGGGAATACAAAACCTAAGGACTCATCCTCCTGAATCTCTAGAACAATCTTCTCCACGTCCATTAAACAGCTAATACTTACTAGCTCTTCATTTATTTCCTCGGATATTCTTTTAGCAGTATAATAAGAATTTCCTGTACCAGTAAAATACAAAATCATTATTCTCTTCTCCTATTCCATGACCTCTCTGACTTGTATTGTCTTATCCTTATGGCTATCCTTTTTTGCTACAGCAAGGAGAAGTCCCAGGGCAATGGATAAAAAAGCCGATACTATAACCCTATACTGATCACTTAATAAAAATACCAGGGTATGGGCTGGTATCCAGAAGAAAGGACAGGCTTTTAGCCAGCTAAAGCCAACTACACCATTCCAATCAATTCTAGCTATCATGTTCTTTAGAGTTATCTTTTTATTCTTATCCTCATACCTCATATCAATATAAAGGTCTGTAAATCTATGAAACACCATCATCATAGGTCCAAAGGTAACATTCATTATTGCACTTCCAAAAAAAGCCTGAGCAAGCACAGAGCCACTGAAAGGAAGCTTACCTGAAGCTTGAGCTGCTTGAGCTCCTCCCATAAATACAGTGAAGACTAGAGTAACCATCATACCGATTATCCCCCATATCAAGGCCCTCCATAATACACCGGAAGGAATCCTCCACTTCCCCTTTAATACCCTTACTCCCAATAAATCCCCCATGGTAGCTAAGACTGCAAACTTAAAAAATCCTCCTATATAAGGATAAGCCTCTGTAATACTAATGAACACTTCTCTCGACGAAGGCACAATCAGTACAACAATCCACAGCAGTAGAGCTAAAGCCCATAAAAAATCTCCCTTTTTCATATTTCACCTCAAATAAAATAATAATATAGCTCTATTATTATAACATCTGAAGATGGTGTATAACATTATAATTAACAATAAAGTTAAATTTTTACATGATATCGATTATTATAATTTTAATTATTCAGTATTCTTTCATTTTTTATGAGCTCGAGCTTTAGCCCCTTAAGCCTTTCCTTCATCTGCTCCATTTCCTTAATCAGGTCGTAGTAAGTAAGTAGCTCCCTCATAAGCTTATCATCCTCTAAGGATAAAAATCCCGCAGCAAAGGAATTAGGTATTGTAAATTTCTTTTCTCCTTCTGAGAAGCTAATGACTAAATAATTTTCAAACTGGCTAAGTACAGTTCCTTCTTTGAAGCTTTTATGTATAACCTTCATTCCTTCAAGACTGGGTACTTCATATCTCTTTATCTTATTCTCCAGCTCTTCTATTTTGTCAGTAATAATTTTCACATCTGCAGTCAGGCTATCAACTATAGCCTTCTGCTTTTCATATATCTCTATTTTCTTTTTAGAAACTGCCTTTTTACCTCCAGTCTTTTTGGCTTTTCTCTTCTGTTGATTATCTTTATATAGCTTATAATTATGGGTGCAATATATTATATCGTAGGCCAGGATATGATAGTCATCCTGAAGCTCAGGTCTAGCTCCATTCCCCTCCTTATTATACTCCCATCTAGTTTCATGAAGCTCTAAAAGCTCTTTATCCTCCTTTATTGCCTCTACTAGTGCATCACACATAGAATAATAATTCTTTAAGTTAAAGGAATGATCGCCGTTTATCTCTCTTTCATATTCAATATGTTCTGCAAAGGTCCTTGCCTCCGTGGCCTTGAACAAATAATTTTCTGAGGGTTTATAAAGAGCAAGATATAAGACTACAGCTCCAAAATGCTGAGAGTATTTCCACTTCCCGGAGTCTAGGGTTTCAAGAGTTTTATTTGCTTCAATAATAAAATTATTTACCTTGCCTTGAACTCCTTTAATATTCCCTTCATCATCGTACAACCTCTTAAACATTCTTCTTACTTTATTGCTATTATATCTTGAAAGCTCTAAAATGCCCTTTAAAGGCTCTACCACTCTGTTATTGATAAGTCTATCAGCTTTTCCGGTAGCCTCCCTAAACATTTCAGAAAAATCTTCTGCTTCTATATCCCAATGCTTCTTAAAATGCTCAATTGCATACCATTTATAATATTCGTTATTTGGCTCAGAATTCAGCTCCTTAAAAGAATCCTTATAATTACTTAAAATTAGTTCGAGTTTTTTTTCATTCATAACTACCTCCATTATTAATAAAAGTCCTGTTTATGTCTTGAATACTTTTACAATATTATAATAACCGTCCACTCCTGCTAATGAAAAACAAATAAGACATCTATTAATTTGCTTAACAAACAATGATGTCTATCTAAATAGTTTTTTTCAAATTTCAGAACATTTATACTATATTCAGGTTACCCTATTCCAATGGGTATATCTAACCAAAGTCTTAATATTATTATATCACATTGTGCACTTTACACTCTAGGAATTAATCCTCAATAATTTTCAATAAAGGAAACTAACATAATTAATCAAATCAATATAAAAGATACAATAATAAATTTAGATATCAGTAATTCTGACATCTAATATGAGATAATAAAGTATAATAAATATTTTGGAGGTTTTTTTAATGAAAAAATTAATGGCAGTGCTCATCGTTTTATTAATGTCAATTTCCCTAGTGGCATGCAGCAGCCCCAGTGATAATGATTCACAAAATAATATAGGAGCTGAAAATATTTCAAAGGAAAACACTCCTGAAAAGCCTAAGGCTGCAACGATAGAAGAGCAGGTTCTCTTTGACGATCAGAACATCAAGATTACAGCAAAATCTCTTGAGGTCTCTGGTTCTCTCTTTGGTCCTGAGATAAAGCTAATCATTGAAAATAACAGTACTGAAAATATTACTGTTCAAGCTAATCATGTATCTGTGAACGGTATTATGGTGGACAATTCCCTATCTTCTGATG
>JAEXSY010000118.1 GCA_023440105.1 Bacillota bacterium | reverse complement strand
GATTAACACAAAGAATAAGGAGCCGGTGCTATGAAATACAAAGCTACATTGATGGATGGGGATGCTATTAGTAGAACATTAAGGAGAATATCTCATGAAATTATTGAAAAAAACAAAGGCGTAGAAGATATAGTTTTAATTGGGATAAAGAGAAGAGGATATCCTCTAGCTGAAACCATCGCCAAGAACATTCAAAAATTTGAAGGCTGTGAGGTACCTGTAGGAAGCGTAGATATAACTCTCTATAGAGATGACTTAAGCACTCAATATGAATCTCCTAGAATAAACGATAGTAATCTTGGAATAGAGGTAAAAGATAAAAAGGTGATTCTTGTGGATGATGTTTTATATACCTGCAGGACAGCAAGAGCTGCTATTGATGCGGTGATTTCTGCAGGAAGACCTCAGGGTATTCAGCTAGCCGTGCTGATAGATAGAGGGCATAAGGAGCTACCCATAAGAGCTGATTATGTTGGCAAAAATATTCCCACGTCAAAAAATGAGCTGGTTTCTGTTAGCTTATCGGATATAGATGGTGAGGACTCTGTAAAAATATATGATATTTAAAGAGAGAGGTTAATCCTCTCTCTTTTTTATGGTGATTTCAGGATCTGCATATATTGTTTTATTGGTATTATAGATTACCATTCCTGGTTTTGCCCCATTAGGCTTTTTTACATTTCTTACTTCAGTATAATCCACAGGTACTTTAGAGGAAGCTTTTCCTTTACTAAAATATGCAGCAAGAGAAGCTGCCTCTAGGAGAGTTTCCTCAGGGAGGTTATTGCCTTTAACAATAACATGAGAGCCAGGTATATTTTTAGTATGAAACCAAGTATCAGTTTTTCCTGCAAATCTTAGTGTCAAATAATCATTTTGAAGATTATTTCTTCCTACATAAATATCATATCCTTGAGAAGATACAAAATGATGAGGTTTTGTAGTCTTTGGTTTATCTTTATTTTTTCTATAACGAATATACCCTGCTTCCATTAGCTCTTCTCTAATTTCATGAACTTCTTCATAGGAGGTTATATTAGAAATATTATTTATTACGGAGGTTAGATAATCAATTTCTTCTTCAGTAATCTTTAATTGCTCTACGGCAGCTTCTTCTGATTTCTTGAGTTTATTATATTTTTTATAATAACTCTGGATATTTTCAGAAGGAGATTTATTAGAATCTAGAGGAATTGTTATCATAGAATTGTCTTCTGAATAGTAATCCCATAAAGTTGCACTTTTTTGTCCTTCTTTTAATGAGTAAATATTCGCTGTAAGTAATTCACCGTAGACTCTATACAAATCTTTTTTGCTTCCTTCTGTTATTGTGTCATTTAAAATCTTAACCTTTTTATAACACCGATCTAATTTGGTGTTAATTATTTTTTCTAGATCCTGTGTTCTATTCTTAATTCTTTCTGCTTTATCCTTTTCGCTATAATAGGTTTCTAAAAGGTCAGAGCCACTTTCATATACCTTACTTTGATACTTATCATAGTTATATAGCTCAGTGCAGTAAAATTCTCTTGGTTTAGAATCATAATACATAGTAAAATTATATAAACCAGATCTCAAAGGCTCTAAATAACCATCCAGGGTATCTAATAGTAAATCTATGTTAATCTCTCCCTTAAGTCTTGCTCTATGGAAAAGTTCCTTTGATAGAACCTTTGAAACTCCCGTAAAGGATTGGAAGTAATATCCTTCATCAAGATCTTTTCCTGGGATTCTCTTTAGCTCTTCTCTTTTATAGGAAAAGGGATTTAGTTTGTTACTATTGGGAGGAAATACATATTCAACACCAGGAAGTAATATTCTAAAGCTATTAATTGCTGATGTTATGTGTTTAATACAATCCATAACCTTAAAATCTCTTTTTCGTACCAGGCTTATATTACTGTGTCTTCCCATAACTTCAATAATTAACATATAAACTGAGTCAAAGCCCATTTCATCAGTATTAGCTATATCTATAGTTATTATTCTATCGTTATTATGTTGAGTTATGGCCTTAATTCTTCCGCCAATTAAATGCTTTCTGAGAACCATACAAAACATTGGCGCTACCTTAGGGTTATCCTTTGAAATACTGGTAAAGTGTATTCTTGGATATGTAGGGCTGGCAGAAATTAATAGTTTTTTATTTTTTATACCTCTAAAAGTGAGAAGAATCTCATCCTTTTCCGGTTGATTAATTTTATCTATTTTAGTTTCTAATAAAGAATCTTTAAGCTCTGAGATTATACTAGATAAAAATATTCCATCTAATGCCAAAAAATCATCTCCTTATTCTCAAATCTATATTTTATAATACCAAACTTTACTGTTTAAGTATATAAATCCTTACTTTAAATCTAAACTATAGGTTAAAACAATGATTAAAAATTGATGAAATGTATAAGAATATAAATAAAAGAATTAAAAGGAATATATAGATATCGATGGAAATGATTACTGGAAATTTAGCATCAAAAATACCTTTGAAATATGTTTTAGAATATAGAATTGTTCCCTTAGAAGAGGAGGAACAGAGTATAAAGGTTGGCGCCTACAAGAGGAATATTGTCATTCTAAAAGAATCTTTAGAATTTATACTTAATAAAAGAATCCAATTTATATTCATGGAAGAAGAGGCTGTGGAAAGAATAATCAGGATTTATTACGATCATAAGACTTTTCTAAGTGGTATCAGTAAAGGACAGTATGACTCAGAAGAAGGTCAAAAACTGCCAATAGTTGAGCTCTGTGATTATATTATTGAAAAAGGGATAAAAGATGGTGTTAGTGATATACACATCGAGCCCAAAAAAGAAGAGCTCCTTATTAAGCATAGGATTAATGGGAGCCTTATTCTTGTAAATGTCATTGAAGGTGTGTATAGCGATGGTATACTTAGAAGATTTAAAGCTCTAGCTAATATGAATATTGCTGAGAGAAGAGTCCCTCAGGATGGTAAGCTTCTCTATAGCTATGAAAATAAAAGTATTAATATTCGTCTTGGAACTATGCCGGTGATTTATGGAGAAAAGTTGGTTATGAGATTTCTATTTACCCAAGAAAAGGTGAAGGGTTTAGATGACCTATCCTTCCAAAGGGAACAGCTTAAGAGCATACAAAATATGCTTAGACACAAAAATGGAATAATACTGATCACAGGGCCAACAGGAAGCGGTAAAACCACAACTCTATATAGTATTATAGAGGAATTAAAGAGAGATGATATTAATATTTGTACTGTGGAGGACCCAGTAGAAAAGATAATTGAGGAGATAAACCAAACAAACATAAATAATAAAGCTGGCATAACCTTTTCTATTGGTCTCAGGAGTTTGTTAAGGCAGGATCCAGATGTGATAATGATAGGAGAAATAAGAGATGAAGAAACAGCCAGTACAGCAGTAAGAGCTGCTCTGACTGGTCATCTGGTGCTTTCTACACTTCATACTAATACTGCCTTTTCAGCAATAAGTAGACTTGAAGATATGGGAATAAAGGAATATCTTCTGAAGGATGCTGTACTTGGAATTATATCTCAAAGACTGGTTAGAACCCTGTGTGATAAATGCAAAACGCAAAATATGGATACGGCAATATATGAAGCTGTAGGCTGTGAGAATTGTAATTATACTGGCTACAAGGGAAGAATTATAATAAGTGAAGTGGTTTATTTACCGGAGCTCTTTTCTTATGATGAACCTTTGAGTTTTCATAATATAAAAAGTAAGCATAGCAAAAGGTATGGAGAACAAATGGATGAGGATTTGAAGAGGCTTTTTAATAAAGGGTTAATAGACAGTATAGAATATAAAAAATATTATATTGAAAACTAGGGGATAGAGGAATGGTTATTGATTTTAAGAATAACAGCACTATTAAGCTTAAGGGAAAAGAATTATCATTCGTTTTTAATAATCTTGCTATGCTTCAAAATTCTGGAATGTCACTAATCAAGGCTCTGGAAGTCTTATGTGATATCACTAAAGGAAACCATCATAAAGCTTTCTGCCTACTGTATTCTTCTATAAAAGAAGGTAATAGCTTTAGCGATAGCTGTTTACAGATTACCTCTGAAGAAATGTATATAAGTCTATTAGCTACGGGGGAAGAAATGGGTAGATTGGAAGAGATCCTCTATAAGTTAGCTTTACATATAGAGGATAAAGAAAAATATAAAAATAAGATAATTAAGCTGTCTATTTATCCTGTTATTTTACTTATTAGTACAATAGCTGTAAGTTTTTTTATTTGCTTTTTTATATTACCTAATATTGTAGATATGTTAGGTGATAATAAAGAAAGCTTGCCTGTTTTTACAAAATTCATATTAGTATCTGTAAACTCCGTAAAGAAAGAACCTATAAAGGTGATATCTACATTTTTTCTTGAAACTTCAGCTATTATTTTGATATTACATTGGATAAATAATACCTTCGATATTTTTTCTAAGGCCACTGGTGGTATCATTTTTAGATTATGGGAAATAAACTTTTTAAAAGCTTTAGGTCTTTCTATAACTAGTGGGTCCTCAATCATACAGGCAATTGGGATAATTATGAGCAATGAAAAAAATCCTAAAGGTAAATCTGTACTCCAGAATATAAATAATGACATCATGAATGGCTCTCAGCTATCTGAAGCCTTCAATAAGGAGAGAGATATCAGTAGAGTTATTATATCATTTATTGCCATTGGAGAAGAAAGTGGCAATCTAGAAGGATATATAAAGATATGTCAGGAGCTATTAGAGAAGAAGTACTATGAAGGTCTTAGTAGATATATGGCGCTACTTCAGCCTTTGCTGCTGGTATTAATGGGAGTAATAATCATAACTCTTATTTACTCTATTTTTATGCCTATGATGAATAACATGTACAATATTTGAGGTGTTGAAATGAAAAAAAAGGGTTTTACATTGATAGAGCTTATAGTTTATC